>CBDVDF010000323.1:0-3083 GCA_965372675.1 uncultured Desulfobacterales bacterium | reverse complement strand
CAGTGCGATCATGAGCTGGTTCTTCTACCAGTTCATTATGAAGCCCTACCATCTTGATTTCCTGCAGATCGTGGTCTTTATCGGCCTGGTATCCCTTACGGTCCAGGCGGTTGATACCATTCTCCGTAAGGTCAACCCGATCCTCTTTAACTCTTTCGGCGTTTATCTGGTTCTGGTCATCGCCAACTGTATCATTATCGCAGTGCCGCTGATCCTGGCCGATTACGAATATAATTTCTTTGAATCGTTTATGCTTTCTCTCGGTGCCGGCGGTGGTTTTCTGCTGGCCCTTTACCTGATGAGTTCGGTGCGCGAGCGAATGGATCTTGCCAATATTCCGCCGACCTTCAAAGGTATCCCGATCGCTTTTGTGGTAGCCGGTCAATTCGCCCTGGCGTTTTTGGGCTTTTCCGGGCTGTCACTTTTTTAGTTTGCTTTAAGCAGGTGTGATATATGGATCCAGTATTATTTAAAATAGCCTTGGGAGGAGTCGCGATGCTCGTTTGCATCGGCCTCTTCTTCGGGATCGGCCTTGCGATGGCGGCCCATAAGTTCGCGGTTGAGGTCAATCCTCTGGTTGAGGAAGTCCTCGAGTCCCTGGCCGGCGCCCAGTGTGGTGGCTGTGGTTATGCCGGCTGTGAAGGATATGCCATTGCCGTGGTCAACGACCCGGATGTGCCTCCCACCCTCTGCTATCCCGGCAAGGAGAAGGTCGCCGAGCGAGTTGCCGACCTGACCGGCAAGAAGATGGCGGCGATGGAAGATATGATCGCCGTGGTCCGCTGTTCACGGATCGAAGGGCGGGTCAGCCATAAACATGAATATATCGGTTTCGCCTCATGTACGGCCGCCAATCTTGGCTTCGGCGGTCCCTCCGCCTGCAACTATGCCTGCATCGGCCTCGGTGAGTGCGCCCAGGTCTGCCCCTTTGACGCCATTGATATGGTTGAGAACTTCCCGGTGGTCAATCCGGATAAATGTGTCAGCTGCGGCACCTGTGTACGAGCCTGCCCTAAACAGGTCATTGAGTTGCAGTCTCTGAAGGCGAGGGTTTTCGTACCTTGCAGCACCAAGGATCTTGGCAAGAATGTCATGAAGGTCTGTGAGGTCGGCTGCATCTCCTGTCAGAAATGTGTCAAGTGCTGCCCCGCCGAGGCAGTCAGTTCAGATGGCGGTATCATCAGGATCGATCATCAGAAATGCCTTGAGTACGGCGATAGCTGTGAAGAAGTATGCGTAACCAAGTGTCCCCGCGATATATTCAGGAAATATGACGGCCGCCAGGTGATCGCCCGGGCCGCCGTTGGCCTTAAAATGGCATCTTAAAAGCGTTTATTACACTTTCCCAAGAGGAAGAAGATGAAGATTTCGACAAAGAAACAAGCCAGCTGTGACGAGAAGAGAAGATCCTTCCTGAAACTTTCCGGCCTCCTTGGCCTCGGAGTTGCCACCACCGCCCTGTTGCCGATCGAACAGGCCGAGGCGGTTCTCTTCGGTAAGAAGGAGTACAAGGTTTCCCGGACCGGGCTGGCAATGGGGACCTATGTGTCAATGACCGCTATTCATTCCTCCCGGGATGAGGCGGAGCAGGCCATCGGTCTCGCCTTTGAGGAGATCGATCGTTTGAGCAGGATCCTGAGTCGTCATGATAGCAGTTCACCGGTCAGCGAGCTCAACAGAGCCGGCTACCTGAAGGCGGCACCCCAGGAGGTCCTTGAACTGGTGGCCCGTTCGATCTATTACAACCGTCAGACCGGCGGCGCTTTCGATGTTACCGTTAAACCCCTGGTCGATCTCTATAAGGAAAGTTTCAAGTCAGGCAGCAAGCCGACTGAATCCGAGGTCCAGGCAGTGCTGCAGAGGGTCGGGGCCGAGCACCTTCGTTTCGAGGGCGGTAATATCCGCCTGATGCGGGAAGGGATGGGCCTTACTCTCGATGGTATTGCCAAGGGTTATATCGTCGATCGGGCCGCAGAATGGCTGACCGCTAATGGGGTTGTTAACCATCTGATCAATGCCGGCGGTGATATCCGCACCAGTGGTTCTGCCGCCAAGGGCAAGCCGTGGACCATCGCCGTTCAGGATCCGGCCAAGCAGAAACAGTATCCTGATCTTATCAGGATGACCAGCGGCGCTATTGCCACTTCAGGCAACTACGAGGTCTTCTATGATCGCGAGAAGGTCTTCCATCACATTGTCGACAGCCGCACCGGATCTTCTCCGGAATTGTCTGCCAGTGTCACGGTCAAGGCCAACACCGTAATGGATGCCGATGCCCTGTCTACCAGCGTCTTTGTCATGCAGCCGACCGCCGGGGTCAAGTTCATCAACGGTCAGTCCGGTTGCGAGTGCCTGGTCGTGGCTAACGACGGCCGGGTCAGTGAATCGGTGGGTTGGAAAGCCTAGCCTGAGAAAACACATAAGAATTTAAAAAGGGGAGGCCATTTGGCTTCCCCTTTGCTGTTTTAAGTATTGAAGAGTTAAAAAAACAAACCGCTGGTCAGGCATTCTCCACCAGGCCTTCAATCTTTTCTTTTACGTAAGAACTCTCATAAGTTAATTCAATGCCGTAACAAAATGTTTCTGAAGCTTTATCATAGAATGAACGGACGATCTTGCCATTATCTATCAGTAAACGAGTTTCACTGCCAGCGTTTGACTCACTGGGGGGGATATCAATATAAATATTATATATCGATGAGTTTACGGAATATTTTTGTGCTGATCTATAATCGCAAAGAAGCATCCCAATTACACTTATATCCAGTACATAAATCTTATCCAGGGAGCCGACGTTAGTTAAAAAAAGAGCTGTAGTCCCAATGGGAACATGGGTTCTTTTGGCGCGTCGTTTCTCTGAGAATGGAGCAAGGTCTTTATTTGTCATTTTCTCTCCCTTTAAAACTTGTATCGTTATAAACGATGAGATTGTTCGTAAAAGCCAATTGATCGTAAAATGATGTTATCATCGTCTGATCAAAAAACTATATAGGGTTATCCCCTATTTGAAATGGGGAACTTCCCCCTTTCTTAGGGGGTTTCTCCTTACGGGATAGGGAAACTATTACACAGGCATATGTAAT
>CBDVDF010000322.1:0-3094 GCA_965372675.1 uncultured Desulfobacterales bacterium | reverse complement strand
CAAGCCGCCGATAGCCGGCAACTACGTTATCGGAGTCGCCAAAAACATCCCCGCCCCGATCCTCAAGCCTCTTCTTAAGGCCCTGGCAAAAAAAGGCTATATCGAGGGTCAAAACCTGCGCATTCTGGAAGTAGACCTGAGTGGTGATCTCAGTGAGGAGCGACAGAAAACGATCAGCGAGCAACTGGCCAGAGAAGCCAACCTGTTCTTTGCCACCGGCAACATCCTGCCCCGCCTGGCCAGGTTGCCGCAACTGCAAACCCCGGTCTGTTTCATTGCCACCAAGGAATCTGCCGGCGCCATCCCCGAGGAGAACCGGGGTCTTTTTACCGGGGTGGTCAGGGCCTCCGAAAGTTCAATCATCAGGAACGCCCAGAGAATGATCCCCGAAGCCAGGCATCTCGGGCTCATCGCCCGGCCCAACTCCAACCTGAAAGATCTTTTCAAGCGCTATGGCAAGATTGCCGCCCGGACCGGGCTGACTGTTGAATTCCACCTGTTCTCGAGCACGGCCGAGATCGGTCCGCTGATGACCGAAATGAAACAACGGAACGATTTCATCCTGCTTTTCCCGCCTGCGGTCACCAAGGAGGATGTCAACGAGGTCGTCTTATGGCAGAAGCGCCTGCAGTTGCCGGTCCTCGGCCAGGTTTCCCGGCACATCGAAGCCGGGTTGCTGGGCGGACCGGTCATCGACCAGCAGAAAGTTACCCCGAAACTGGCTGAATATATCAGCAAGCTGTTGCAGGGCCGTCCGCCTGGGAAATTGCCGATCTTCCTCTATACCGAAAAATTCATGATCAACCTGAACACCGCCGCCGATCTCAACCTGAAGATCCCCGACGAGGTGATCAGTCAGGCCAGGATCGTCCGGGAGAACCGGCGATGAAACTGTCCGGCAAGATCTTCATTGCTTCACTGCTGCCTTTCCTGGTAATCGCCACATCCTATCATTATCTGGCGACCGGGCTTTTTTCAGATTATCTGAGTGACAACTACCGCCAGCAGGCCGCCAGCCAGCTCCAGCATCTTGAAGACGGTATTGTTTCTTTTTTGCTGGAAAGCGAGGCGGAACTGGTGGCCTTGGCCAAGAACGAACCCCCGGACCAGAAACGCCCGGACCAGAGCCGGCGTGCCTTTAATAATTTTCTCAACCATGACGATTCCTTCGTCCGGGTCTCGGCGATCACTACCAATGGCCGGGAATGGCTGCAGCTCAGCAAATACCCCTTCCCGGCCGGGTCGGATAGCCCCGAAAGTCTTTTTTACAGCCCGGTCTACCAGATGCCCCTGCTTAAAATGGCCGCCTATCTCGATTACACCAGGATAGGATCTGACTTTGCCTTACCGTTCTTCGATCTGTCGATCCCGGTTAAAAACCGGCAAACCGGCCAGGTTTCCGGCGTGCTCTGGCTCAAGATCTATCCCCAACCGCTCCAGGACATTTTGGAATATTCCCTGCCGACCGCCGGCAAGATCATCCTGCTCCGTTCGGAAAATAACGAGATGATCCTCCAGGCCGACGATACCAAAGAGGATTTTGCCTATTCTGAGCAGCAGATCATCAGCAAGATTGCCGGTGACAGCCGGGCCAATGGTTGGCTGGAAAGCGAGCAGGCCACCTTTCTCTACCGGAAGTTATCCATTAACGGCCTCGGTATGACCCTTGTTTACTACCAACCCCATAAAAACATCTATTATCTTGCCGACCGGCTCAAAACCTATAATTTGCGGGTGGCATTGGTCGGGGTCGGCCTCTTCATCCTGACCAGCTTCATCCTGATCAGAATGACCATCTCGCCACTGACCAGGATAACCGAGCAGATCACCAAGCTGAGCCGCCGCTATCGACTTACAAAAAGAAGCAAGACCGAACAGACCGAGGCGCAAGCAGCGGACGAGATCAAGCAACTCCGCGATTCCTTTGCTCTATTAAAAAAACGGCTACTGGCCTACAGAGACGGCATAGAGGCCGAGATCAAGACTAGAAAACAGACCGAGGAGGAATTGCGTAGTACCCAGGCTCACTTGGAAGAACGGATAAAAGAGCGGACCAGAACTCTTGAAAAAACCCATGAACAACTGCTCCATGCCGAGAAACTTGCCACCTCCGGCAGCATTGCCGCCTCCTTCGCCCACGAGTTCGGTAATCCGCTCTGCGGGATCAAGGCGGTCCTGACTTCAGTTGCTCAGCAGGATGCTCTGCCGACCGAAAACGCCAGGATGGTCAACATGGCCCTCGACGAATGCGAACGAATGAATTCTCTGATCCAGAACCTCCAGGACTTCAACCGGCCGTCCTCAGGTGAAAAAACTCTCACCAATCTGCAGCGGCTCATTGATGACATCATCATCTTCTCCCGCCGTAATCTTGAGCGTAAAGCCATCGTGATAAAAAAAGAACACGACCCGGTCCTGCCACCGATCATGCTGATCTCTGACCAGATCAAGCAAGTCATCATGAACCTGATCAACAACAGCATCGATGCCTGTGACCAGGGTGGAGTGATCGCCATCAGCACCAGTATCGAGGAAGACAATGCCGTGATCAGGATCAGCGACAATGGCAGGGGTATTAAGCCGGACGATCTGCCCCGGATCTTCGACCCGTTCTTCACCACCAAGCCGGTAGCCATGGGTACCGGCCTGGGCTTGTCGGTCAGCTACGGGATCATCCGGCGCCACGGTGGCAGCATTGAAGTAGTCAGCAACAAGGCCGGTATTGGTGCCACTTTCATCATTCTCCTGCCGCTTGAGGCTAAAGATGAGGCATAGATCGGTGACCTGCCGCTACCTTGTCGGACTGCTGTTCCTGTTGTTCGGCTGTGCTGCCACCCCGCTCGCAGATGACCGCGACCGGGACAACAGGGTCGACCCGCAAAAAATAGTTGCCGCCCATAACAGCTGGCGGGCCGAGGTCGGAGTGGCCGGACTCAGCTGGTCACCCGTCCTCGAGGCCAGGGCAATTGCCTGGGCCAACGAATTAAGGGATAACAATGGCTGCCGGATGAAGCACAGCGGGCCGGGCGAAAACCTCTACTGGGCCAGCGCCCTGAAGAGTGCCAGCAAGGAGGGCAACGGCGCCTGGCAGTGG
>CBDVDF010000321.1:0-3133 GCA_965372675.1 uncultured Desulfobacterales bacterium | reverse complement strand
CACTGCCATCGTATAACCCCAGGCCTGTCGCAAAGAGAAACGCTCTCCCCGGGGGCTGGCAAATGTCCGCCCATACTGCATGGGGGAGCCGGTATACCTGGAAGTGAACAGGGCGGGGAAACTGTAAACGACCATGCCCTTGGCCACCTCGCCAGCCTGGCGGCAGATAGCGGCCAGGTTCTGCCGATCGGTCTCGATCGAGATCAAGCTGCCCTGCAGACCTCTTTCACCGGCGACCCGCAGGGCGAGACCGTTTAATATGTTCAAGGTATGATCGCCATAAAGACGACACTCTGTTCCTTCGAACAGTGATATCTGGCTGTAATGGGCGACCTGCCACTCCATAAAGCCCATTTCAATCAGTTTGCTGATCCTCTCCTGAAAAAAAGCCAACCTCTCCTCATCGATGATCGGCGGCAAGGCCCAGACTATCCGGCGAAACAAGGGACCGCTTCTCTTCATCCGCAGAAACCGGTTAAAAGACTCGCCACTCAGGTTGATAACGACCCGTTCCGGCAGGAGCGGAAATTTCTGCCGGAGGATGAACGGGTCATCCGATCTGGCCCAGATCGGCAACAACTGACTGCCGGACCCAGATCTTTTGGTCTTGCCTTTTCGAGACTGACTTTTCCAGGGCGCCGGCCGGTCGAGGCACTGCCCCCCGGTAACACTGGCGACAATCTGTCGTATCCGCTTATCTGTGCCAAGCTTCCTGACCTTGGCAGCAAAACGATCCGGTCGGATCGTCCGTTTTTTCGTCGAACCACGATCACTGGCCAGATCAACCTTATAAACAGTATCCCCAGCCACCGGTAACGCCGGCAATTCTATGGCTACCTTCGTGCCTTTCCCTGCCTTTTCAACCGTCTTGCCGGCAACTCTGATGTTTTTAAGAGAAAAACTAAGGCGTTCCCCCGTCTTCTCCTGATGGAGTCGTAAACGATCACCTTTATTTACCGATCCGTTAAGGACAAGACTAGCACTCTGCCCCCGGCCAGGTTTGAGCTTGCCGAGAAAAATACCGATGTTGCCGGAATGCTGCGGAGCAATAAGATCACTGGGTCGAACCCCGGAGAAATAGCCACGGGTGGCTTTACGCCCCATGGCCCTCTCCAATAATTCCTCAGCCTCTCTGAGAGCGCCCCGGTCAGCCGGGCCGGAATCAAGTGCCAGTCTATAGGCCTTGACAACATTGCCGACGTAATTCGCACTTCTCAACCGACCCTCGATCTTCAAAGAGCTTACTCCTGCTTTACGCAATTCTCCGAGCAGCCCTATGCCCTGCAGATCATTCATCGAAAAAAGATAACCAGACCCCTGGCCACGACCGCGCCCTTGCCAAGAATAACGACGGCGGCACGGCTGCACACACCTTCCCCTCAAGCCACTGCGGCCACCCTGAAAACTGCTGAACAGGCAAAGACCTGAATAGCTAAAACACATCGCGCCATGGATAAATACTTCAAGTTCAACATCGGTCACGGCCGATATCTTGGCGATCTCTTCCATGGTCAGCTCCCTGGGCAGGACCACCCGGCTGAAACCCATGTTGGTCAGCGTTTGCACCGCCATCGAGTTATGGGCGGCCATCAGGGTACTGGCGTGGATGCGTAAGCCGGGAAAGAAGTTCCTGACCAGATAGTAGATTCCGGGGTCCTGGATGATCAGCGCATCCGGCCCCAGTTCTTCAAGCATGGCCAGGGTTTCGATCAACCTGGCAATCTCATCTTCCTTAACCAAACTGTTCATCGCCATGTACAGCTTGACCCCGTTACGATGAGCATGGTCGATCATCGCCGCCAGCTCTGCCATGCTGAAGTGGCGAGCAGGTTCCCTGGCATTGAAAAAAGGCGCACCAATATAAACAGCGTCGGCGCCCGCGCCAACCGCAACTTCAAAAACTTCCAGGGTCCCGGCCGGGGCCAGAAGCTCCATTGACTTAGATTTTTTTACCATATTATTTCTCTACTCTGCCTACCTGCAGGGCGTCAAAGCCCATAGATTGAAAGTTGTTAAATTTACTATTCAGAAAGATCTCTCCCGCTAGTCGAGATGACAAACACAAAGAGAGATTGCCGCGTCGCCTACGGCTCCTCGCAATGACGGAATTATAATGTCTTTACGAGAAGGGCGCAGCCCGACGAAGTAATCTCGATGTTTGTCTATAGATGACAAGCGATTCACGAGAGACGTTGTTAGCTTTTGCCTTTTAATTAAAACCGCAACTTCTTGAAGCCTTTTGCGCCAGCTCTTTCCTTGAAAACATTGATCAGCACCACCCCGGCTGTGAAGCCACCGATATGGGCCCACCAGGCGACTCCGGCGGCCGCTGACTCGCCGCTGTTCAACATATGAGCATATCCTTGGAGCATCTGCAAGATTATCCAGAATCCCAGAAAAATGTAGGCCGGCAGTTCAACGGTATAGAAGATGATGAAAATGGGGATCAGGGTAAGTATTCTGGCCCGGGGATAAAGGAGGAAATAGGCCCCGAGAACCCCGGAAATGGCCCCACTGGCCCCGACCATCGGCACCAGGGAAGAAGGATCGGCCCCGGTCTGGGCAAATACCGATACCACCCCGCAAAGCAGGTAGAAGAAGAGATAGCGACCGTGGCCCATGCTGTCTTCAACATTATCGCCGAAGATCCACAACATCCACATGTTCGAGATCAGGTGCAGTAAGCCGCCATGCAGGAACATGGAGGAAAACACCGGCACGAACCTCGGCAGATCAAGGATATTCTCCGCCTGGGCGACCATGAACCTGGCCGGCACAAACCCGTACTGTTGGATGAAACCGTCCAGGTCTGCACCCAGCATGAATTCATAGGCAAAACAAGCCACGTTGACGATGATCAGTCCGATATTAACCGCCGGGAAACGCCGAGCTGGAATATTATCTCGCAGGGGGAACATCTCTCAGAGCTCCCTGCTACTTCCGATCATCATGCTCATCTCTTGCCGGGACTGGCGGGGCCGAAAGCGGCAGGATAAAGAAGAAGTTATTGCCTTCCTCGACCGCTTCACAACCCACCCGACCGCCATGGATCTCGACAACCTGTTTAACGAAGGAGAGGCCGTGGCCGGTTCCCGAGTTCCTGGCCGAATTGGCGCCGCGATCGCCCTCCTCG
>CBDVDF010000320.1:0-3151 GCA_965372675.1 uncultured Desulfobacterales bacterium | reverse complement strand
CAAGCCTTTCGCCGACCAACGGCTCCAGATATTTCAACAGCCAGTAGCGAAAACGCTGTCTCTTCACCAGATTGGCCCGACTCTGAACCCGGGTGATCTCGGCGATCAGACTTTCAAGTTCATATTCCTGGAAGGCGGCGCCCTGACCACGGACCATTGACATGATCTGGTGCTGCATGACCAGATCGAGCAGTCGTCTGATCGGTGAGGTCATGGTGGTGTACTGCACCACCCCCACGCAGCTGTGGGGCTTGGCCCGAGTAGTTATCTTGGCCGGCCGCAGGAAACGACGCTGTCGATAGTTCAGGTACATGTCCTTCAGGAAGCCTTCATACAGTCTTTTGTGGGGGACATCCTGACCACGGAACAAGCCCGGAACCTCACGGTCGGCGACATAAGAGGCGGCGAGCGTGTTGGCAAGAACCATGAACTCGGCGATCAGGGCTCTGCTGCCACTATTACCGTCATCAAAAGAGACTTTAACCCCACTCTCCTCATCTAGATCGAGAATAAGGTCTGGCAGCGGCATCAGAAGAGCCCCTGCCGCCAGACGCCGGTCGCGGAGGGCAGTGGCAAGCCGATCGAGGACCTGCAGGTCCTCGTCGCTGTCCAGGATCCCATTCGCTTCATCGTATGAAAGCTGCCGTTTGACCTTGACTATGCCGGGCATCACCTTTGATTCGAGAAGCTCCCCATCTGGAGAGAGCAGGGCCATGATACTGGTCACCGCCCTGACCTTACCGGCGATCAGACTGCAGATCCCTTCCGAGAGATTTTCCGGCAGCATCGGGATCTGCCCCTCGGGGAAATAAAGCGAGGTGCCCCGGCGACGAGCTTCATCATAGAGCAGACTGCCGGGCTTGACGTACCTCGAAACGTCAGCGATATGAATACCGACCAGAAAATTGCCATCCTCCTGCTTTTCAAGGTGCAGGGCATCATCAAAATCCCTGGTCATCGCCCCGTCTATGGTAAACAGAGGCAGATCGGTCAGATCACGATAACCTTCCTTGAGTAGCTCGGCCATTTCCGGCTCCGCGACCAGCTCTGCCTCTTTAAGGGTCTCGTCATCAAATTGGCCCGGCACCTCGTAACGGAGGAGCGGAATATTCTCATCAGGCTGCCAGACCCCTGCCATAACCAGGAGGTGATATACCTCATGGGTACCGGTAAGCTGGGCGCGCTTGAGAAGATCACGGGCCAGGGCGCTTTCGTCAAAGTCGTTGCCAAACAGGTAGTAATCCCGGACCAGAGCCAGGCACTTGTCACGTTCCGGCCATTCGCCGGGATCTTCGCCCTTGCGGAGTGCGGCCAGGGCATCGGCGCCGCGGCCGAGAAGAGCTTCTTTTTCTTTTTCCTTTACCGCCTTGATCCGGAGCTGCTCAACAACCTCCTGGGAATGGACATTGATCTTCCCTTCCCGATACTTAAAGAAAAGCCGGTCCGTAAAAATAGTCCGCAGGAAAGCGGCCACCTGGTCTTCCGAGGCATCCTCACCGAAACAGAGTCCGGCCAGAAAAGCCGGCGAAAAAGACTCCTGCTGCTCGGCGCTGGCCAATTCCCAGATCCCGGCCAAATCGACCTGGCCGGTCATCTCCTGACGCCGGTCGTTGATTTCCTGTAAAAGCCGCTGAACATCTTCACGACTCTCACCGGCAGCAACAGGGGCAGCGGTCTGGTGCATGACCCTGCCGGCCGGCAGTTTCACCTCCCGGCCATTCTGGTTGACCAGACGCAGGCGGTTACCTTCCTCGGCAACCACCAAGGCACAGATGAACCGGCCATGTTCGATATATTCAACAACTCTTCCCGAAAAGGACATGAAAACTCCCTGTGTAGATCAGCTACCAGCCTGCCTTACCGGCCAGGAAAGGGTTGTTTCTAACAAGATTGATATGCTTTGTCATCAAATTGCATGTCATCATCTCTAAAAAGGGCTATATTAGCCGCCTGTTAATCAACCATAAAACACCAGCGGAAAAATCTTCAATATGACATCTCCAGAGCAGGTAAAATCCGGAATTGTTGCCCTGGTCGGCCCTCCCAATGTCGGCAAATCGACCCTCTTGAACTGCCTGCTCGGCCAGAAGATCTCCATTGTCTCGCCAAAACCGCAGACTACCCGGAATCGGATCGTCGGGATCCTCAACGGTCCTGATCACCAGATCGTCATGCTGGACACCCCCGGGATCCACAAAGCCCACAGCCCCCTTAATATCGAGATGGTCAAGATCGCCCTGGAGTCACTTTCCGAAGTTGACGCCATCCTCTTCATGATCGATGTCACCATGCCGCTTCCCCATCCGGGCAAGGAGATGACCAGATATCTGGCCGACACCAACATCCCGACGATCCTGCTGATCAACAAGATCGATCTCGAGTCGCGGGAAAAACTGCTGCCCATCTTTACTGCTTACGAGGGTCTTTTTCCGTTCAAGGCAATAATTCCGATCTCAGCCAGGGATAATGATGGCACCGATATCATGATGAAAGAGATCATCGATATGATGCCTAAAGGCCCCAGACTCTATCCGGAAGATATCCCTACCGATTCATCCGAGCGCTTTATCGTTTCCGAGATCATCAGGGAAAAGATCTTCCTGCAGACCCGCCAGGAAGTGCCCTACTCTACGGCGGTAACCATCGAAAGTTTCAAAGAGAACGAGAAGAAGAAACTGGTCGTTATCCACGCCAACATCCACGTCGAGCAAAAATCCCAGAAGGGCATCATCATCGGCAAACATGGCTCAATGCTCACGAAGATCGGTACTGCGGCCCGTCATGACATCCAGAACCTGCTTGGCCGCAAAATCCTGCTGAAGATCTGGGTCCGGGTCGACAAAGACTGGTCCAAAAACCCCCGCTTCCTGAAAGAACTGGGGTTTTGAGCAGATCAGCAGCAGCTGCTTAGTTTCTAAATGCGGACTAAAAGTCCAGCTTTGGACCAACCATAGCCAATTCCCGTACTACATGAACCGCAGAATATTGAACAAGGAATTTCGAATATCGAAGGAGGTAAGGGAGTGCATGCGACACTCCGAGGCACTCTCTCAATCAAGAAATCTTCCACCCTTCATCATTCATTATTCCTTGTTCGACATTCGATATTCAAAGAAAAAGAGTCGGCAACAACAGCGGCTACTGCTTGCTA
>CBDVDF010000319.1:0-3155 GCA_965372675.1 uncultured Desulfobacterales bacterium | reverse complement strand
AAGATCAGGCCGCCTTACTGAGCACCGACCGCTGGACGACCACTGCAATTCTTGAACAGACCATGATCACCCCGAGTTGTGGCACCGGTTCGCTGAGCCTGGAACTGGCCGAAAAGGTCTTGAGCCTGACCAGCGAAATTTCTACCATCCTGCGCGCTAAATATTTATAAACCTTAAACACACAATTATCCGAGAACTACAATGAGCGAAGAACTTAATCAGGTCCTCAGACAGCGTCGCCAGAAAGCTTCAGAACTGGCGGATATGGGCGTCAACCTTTACGCCAATGATTTCAAGCCGGCCCACCAACTTAAAGAACTGCTGGCCAGGGCCGATGAGATAAACGGGGATAGTGAACCCAGCCAGGGAACGCAATATATTGTCAGCGGCAGGATCATCATGCTCCGCAAATTCGGCAAAGCTGCTTTTCTGCATATCCAGGACGAAACCGGCCGGATCCAGATCTATGTCAAGCGGGATGTGGTTGGCGAAGAAACCTATGCGATTTTCAAAAAACTGGACATCGGCGATATTGTCGGCTTCAGTGGCGGCCTGTTCCGGACCAACAAAGGGGAGCTTACCCTGCAGGCGGCAACCGTAAAACCGGTAACCAAATCACTGCGGCCCCTGCCGGAGAAATTTCATGGCCTTAAAGACATTGAAACCCGCTATCGGCAGCGTTATGTCGACCTGATCGTCAACCCGGAAGTAAGAGATACCTTTCGTAAACGGGTCGAGATCATCCGGCTGATCCGTGATTTCCTGACCAACCGGGGCTTTCTCGAGGTGGAGACCCCGATGATGCAACCCATTGCCGGTGGCGCCACGGCCAAACCGTTCAAGACCCACCACAATGCTCTGGGAATGGACCTTTACCTGCGGATCGCCCCGGAACTATATCTTAAACGACTGCTGGTCGGTGGCTTTGAAAGGGTGTTCGAGATCAACCGCAACTTCCGCAACGAAGGGCTCTCCACCCGCCATAACCCTGAATTCACCATGCTGGAATTCTACCAGGCCTATGCCACCTATCATGACCTGATGGACCTCACCGAAGAGATGATCTCCTGGATAGCTTCCGAGGTGACCGGTTCGATGGTGGTCAACTATCAGGGCCAGGAAGTCGACCTCTCCCCCCCCTGGAAGCGCTACACGATGGACGAAGCCCTGATCGAAATTGCCGGCATTGATGCCGAGACCCTGACCGATCCGGACAAGGTCATGGCTCTGGCCAAGGAACATCATATAGAATTAAATGCCCAGGCCGGACCGGGTAAAGCCAAAACGGAACTGTTCGAACTGCTGGTCGAGGAAAAGCTGGTCGATCCGACCTTCATCACGGCTTACCCCACCGAGGTATCGCCGCTGGCCCGGCGCAATGAAGAGAACCCGGAAGTCACTGATCGCTTTGAACTGTTCATCACCGGCAGAGAATTGGCTAACGCTTTCAGCGAGCTCAATGACCCGATCGACCAGAAACAACGCCTCCAGCAGCAGATTGACGAGCGGGGTGATGATGACGAAATTTTCCCGGTACTGGACGAGGATTTCGTCCGGGCCCTGGAATATGGTATGCCACCGGCCGCCGGCCAAGGCATAGGCATTGACCGTTTGGTAATGCTCTTGACCGACGCTCCCTCTATCCGCGACGTCATCCTCTTCCCGCAACTGCGGGCGGAAAAATAGAACATCCCCATTGCCAAGGAGTATTGAATTTTGCACTTTGAATGGTTCGTTTGCCTGCGTTACCTGAGGGCAAAACGCAAGAAAGGCTTCATATCCCTGATCACTATCATTTCGATTGTTGGAGTGGCAGTGGGAGTCATGGCTCTTATAAGTGTACTCGGGGTGATGACCGGTTTCACCGAGGAGTTCAGGGCCAAGATCCTGGGAGTAAACTCGCATATTGTCGTCCAGAGATATGGCGGCCTCATTACCGAATATAGCGAACTGCGCAACGACCTGCTCAGCAAACCGGAGATTACCGGGGTCTCTCCCTACATCTACACCCAGGCAATGATAACCGCCGGCGAAGGCGGTACCGGAGCTATTCTCCGGGGCATCGATCCTGCCACCGCTTCTTCGGTGATCTCGATCGGCGAGCAGATGATCAGCGGCAGCATGGACGATCTGGCGGCAACTGACGACAAGGTGCCGGGGATCATCATCGGCATCGACCTGGCCAGTCAGTTGAACATCAGGAAAGGCGACCGGGTTAAACTGATCTCCCCGGCCGGGCCCTTGACCCCGATGGGGGTGATCCCCAGGATCAAGGCCTGTGAAGTGCGAGGTATTTTCGAGACCGGTATGTACGAGTACGACTCAAGCCTTATTTACGTCTCTCTGGATACTGCCCGTAATTTTCTAGCCCTTGAAGAAGGGGTTCATGGTCTTGAGATCAGGCTTGCTGATATCTACCAGGCCGACCGGCTGGCCAGGGAGATCGAAGGGGAACTCGGCGCTTCTTTCGTGGCCAAAGACTGGATCAGGCTCAACAAGAACCTGTTTTCGGCCCTCAGTCTTGAAAAAACTGCTTTATCGATAATAGTAGCCCTGATCGTCCTGGTTGCGGCTTTTAACATCGTCAGCACCCTGATAATGGTAGTCATGGAAAAAGCCCGCGACATCGCCATCCTCAAATCAATGGGGGCAACATCCAACAGTATCATGCGAATATTCATCTATGAAGGCCTGGTGATCGGCACGTCCGGGACGGTGCTCGGGGTCGCAGGCGGTCTGGCCATCTGCGAACTACTGAGCCGCTACCAGTTCATTAAACTGCCTGATGTTTACCCGATGACCAGGCTGCCCATTGAAGTGGTACCACTGGATGTCGCTCTGATCGCCGGAGCAGCAGTCCTGATCACATTTCTTGCCACTCTCTACCCCTCCTGGCAAGCTGCCAGAATAGAGCCGGCTGAATCACTGAGGTACGAATAGTAATGGCCGTGACCCAGTCAGATAACAACCTGCCGATCAAGGCCAGTGGGATCTCCAGGACATTTGTCCAGGGGCCGACCCGCCTTGAAGTCCTTAAAGACATTGATCTTGAGATCGGGCCAGGTGAGATGATAGCCATAATCGGCACTTCAGGAACCGGCAAAACCACCCTGTTGCAGATCCTCGGCGGCCTTGACCGGCCCACCTCAGGCTTG
>CBDVDF010000318.1:0-3168 GCA_965372675.1 uncultured Desulfobacterales bacterium | reverse complement strand
ACACCTTGCCTTTGGCAAGCAATTCGCCGGCCCGCTACTGCACATCCTCCAACTCATCACGGTCAGAAATCTCACTGGTGCGCATCCCCACCATTTCTTCCTTGCTGTAACCGTATAGTTCACAGGCAGCCTTATTGACATCAACGATCACCGGTTCCCGGCCCTCCAGAACCTCCAGGATAAAAATGCAATCACCGGCAGCATCGAAAAGTGCCTTGAAACGTTCTTCACTGGCAAGTAGTTCCCGGGCCCGTTCTTCCGCCCGTTCCTCGAGGTTTTCGTAGGTCTCTTTAAGACTCGCGGCCATGCTGTTAAAGGCCTCGGCAAACTCGCCAATCTCATCTTGCGAGTCAACAACAACTTTTCTGGCCAGGTTGCCCCGGGCGATGTCTTTGGCCGCTTCCACATATTCTCTGACAGGACCGGTGATCAGCCGCGAAAAGTAGGCGCTGAACAGCAGAGAGAAGATTATCCCGGTGCCAAGAATACCCAGGAGGAACAGGAGCATTTCTTTGGCATCTTCCTCCCGGGCGATCGCCAGGAAGGAATCCTCGGCGCCAAGATCGATCGTGATCCCAGCAGTAGCGAGAGCCCGGCCATCAACATCATGGAGTGGATAGGTAACGTCTATGAACCTGTTGCCGCTGTCGTCTTCCTCAAACAAGACCCTGTGCTTGTCTTCTCTGATGCTCTCTATATCTTCGGGATCGGAGGCCTGGCCGATCTTTTCCTGGGCCGTGCTGGCAAGAAACCAGTAACCGGAAGGACTCTTTCCTTCCGGGGCCCTGGCGTGAATGCTGAGCCGTGAAATGTACGGAGCATCCTGAACGATCTCATCTATTTTAATCTGGGCGGGATTCTTCCAGGAAAGCATCTTTTCAGAACTTATGGCAGCATCAAGCGAATTGGCAATAGCCTTGGCCATGCCCTTGGTATGTTCAAAATGGTGCTCAGGGTCATCACCGGCATGGACCTGATATAGTACGGTTATACCTGCCACACCGATGATATTGTTATCCAGGTCCCGAAGCGGGCTGGTAAGGTCCAGGGTGTGCTCCCCCACTTTTCTCTTCTCGCTGGAGGCTTCGGTCAAGTATATATCCCGTCCGCTTTTTACAGCTTCCAGGTCTTCTTGATCAGAGGGCAGACCAATCTTCTCCCGCTTGGTACTGGCGAGGAACCAGTAACCGGAGGGACTTTCCCCTTCCGGGGCTCTGGCGTGAATACTAAGCCTTTTTACATTTTCATCTGCAGTCTTGATCTGATCTATAAGTTGCTGGGCATACGGATCGCTTGAAAAATCATCATGCCGATCGAAAAAAGTATCAAGAAAACGGCCGATAACGAGAGCTTCATGCTGCCGAAACGCATCCATCTTCTTCATGCTGGTCCGCATCTTGACCAACGAAGAAACAACAAACAAGCCGCCCAGCATTAGTGACAGGGTCATGATCACGGCAATTATTTTAGCTCTGATCCCGAATTTCACTTATTCCCCCAGAGTGAAGAGCCCACCTCTTTTCAACTGATTTATCATGAGTAATCTCATCTTATCACAAACATAAATCAAAAAAAAGAAGCTAACCGCTGTCTGTCATAGCAGGCAGGTCAATGCCCTTTGCCGATGGCCCCCTTACCGTTCTCCTGGATCGGCTCAGCTTTGATTTTCATTGCTGAAAATGACTTAAAATTATAAATTCCCGTTACCGGTCAACCTTATTGCAGACCTGATAAAAAACCATGACCATATTCCCCGCGGACCAACGCCAGTGATCAGCAGCGAGACATCAATGAGGCCATAATCATGCATTTAAAAAATGAAGCCGATACCCGACAAGTCATCGAAGAGTGGCAGAATTTCTCCGCAACCGCCCAGGCGGTCAATCTCCGAAAAGCCATTGACATCATGGAACTTGACCAGATGTACTATGACCAGAAAGGCAGTGAGCGTGGCATGGAGAGATGTGATACCTGCCTGAAAATGCTCCGAGAAAGACTGGCGGAGATTTCCACCTGATGACTGCCTGGAGTATATTGTGGCTCTATATAAAACTCAGCTTAGCAAACTGGATCGGAGTCTGCGCTTACCTCCGGCTAGAAGCCTGTCGGAATGACGATTAAAACTTTAAGCCCGTCATCCCGGCATGTTTTCAGCCGGGATCCATGTATCAACGAGCAGAAAAAGATTTTTAGCTGAGTTTGCTTAATAACCACGTTAAATATTTTCATATCCTCTTGACTCAGATCAAGGCCCGGTGTGAGAATATATGGCAGGATAGCAAACAATCCGACCGATTGGCGTCGTGACCCGACCCACTCAAAATATTTGCATAATGATATAATAACTTTACCGGAGGTGGATAATGACAAGCTATGAAAGATGGGATGACTTCCTGATCGCCGAACATGAAATGATCGAAAGGGCGATGTCAGTCCTCAAGAACAACCTGGACGAGCTTGATACCGGCAAATACGATGCTGTGCAGATCCAGCGCGCTGTCGACTTCCTTCTCGAGTTCGGCGACAAGATCCACAATCAGAAGGAGGAGGGATTTCTCTTCCCCCTGATGCATGAACGGGGCATCCCGACCGAAGGCGGACCGGTCGCCGTGATGATCATGGAACATGATGCCGAGCGGAGACTGCTTCAACAGATGTCTGCCCAGGCCGGTAACCTGGCCGAAGCAGACCAGGAAACGCTCAACAAGTTCAGGCGCGAGGGCCTCGAGTACCTGGTGATCCGGGCCGAGCATATCTGGAAAGAAAACGACATCCTCTACCCGATGGCCCGCCAGGCCATGCAGGAGGGTGACGCGGAAAAACTGATCGTCGAATTCAACCGGATAAATACGGAAACTTACGGCCCTGATGCCTGGCAGAAATTCTCGGCGATGGTCAGCGAGGTTGAAGGTATCGGTAAAAAGCGGACCAGGCTGGTTGAAAACCTCTCCTACGAACAGCTCGACGCGATCATGGAGACCCTGCCATTTGAACTGACCTTTGTTGATGCCGAGGATACCGTTGCCTACTTCAACCGACTGGACAAAACCAAGATCTTCCCCAGGACCAGGTCGGTTATCGGCCGCAAGGTCGACAAGTGCCACCCCGAGAAGAGCGTCCATGTGGTCGGTGAGATCGTCGACGGCTTCAAGAACAAGACCCTCGACA
>CBDVDF010000317.1:0-3174 GCA_965372675.1 uncultured Desulfobacterales bacterium | reverse complement strand
CCTGGCAATCGCCACCCGCTGCTGCTGGCCGCCGGACAGTTCGTCCGGTCGGCGATCGGCAAGGTCGGCTATCCCGACCTCTTCAAGGACAGCCATCGTCCGGTCGTAACGTTCTTTCTTCTCGACCCCCTGGAGGGCCAAAACGAACTCGGCATTCTCGAAAGCGGTCAGGACCGGCACCAGGTTATAGGCCTGAAAGACAAAACCGATCCGGTCCCGCCGCAGATGCGACAACTCGGTCCGGGAAAGATCGCTAAGATCCTGGCCATCGACGATGACATTGCCGGAACTTGGTTCGTCAAGGGCACCGATCAGATTGAGGATCGTGGTCTTACCGGACCCGGAAGGGCCGTAAAGGACGGCGAAATCTCCCCGGTGCAGGGCCAGGGAGAGGTTCTTAACCGCCTGGACCTCGATCCTGCCCTCCTGGTAGACCTTGGAAACATTAGCCATTTCAACTATGATATCGTTACCTGCCATCTTGTTCCCGTTTTTTATAATTATACAACTAGTTATATAGTCCTGATACTGTCAACCGGCGGGATCTGGCCCGCCTTGAAGGCCGGAAAGATCCCGGCCAGCATGGTCAGGCCAAATACCCCCACCCCGATGGCAATCGCACTTTCCTTGAATAGCCTGAACTTGAGGACCGGGTCAACCAGTACACCGCTGGTGCTGTAGTCATCCCCAATCTGGCTGCTGAAATCGATCCCGACGTTAACCATGTAGATATACCAGGGGGTGGTGAGCAGCACGCCCATCAACATGCCGATAATCGCGATCAGGAATGACTCGGCCAGGATCATTGAAACCACCTGCCCCGGAGACATACCAACCGCCATCATCATCCCGAACTCACGGCGCCTCTCCATCACACTCATCATCATGGTGTTGAGAATACCGGCCGCGATCAGCAAACCGACCAGGAACTGCATCAGATAATTGCCGGCCCGATCGATGGCAATCAGCCCGGCCAGTTCGGCCTGGGTCTCTCTCCAGGTCAGGACCTCGCGGCCATGGCCGTTGATCAGGGTCTCCAGGCGGTCCCTGGCCTCCTCGGCCCGACGCTGATCAACGATGAATACCGAGACCAAGGAGGCATCCTCTGGCTCGTATTGCAGCACCTTGCGGAGCCGATCGATCGGCAACAGGATGATCGAACTGTCGATGGTATTCTCGCCGGTGGTGAAAATGCCGCTGACCCGGCTGATCCCACTGACCATCTCACCGGTCCGGTCGGTCATGGTGTAGATCAGCTTCTTACCGATCCGCAGTCTGAGTTTTTCGGCCATGCCACTGCCGATCAACACCCCTTTTGAGGAGCTGTTCTTGAAAACCTCCCCTTCGGTAAGCGACCTGATGAAGATATTGTGCTTAGCGGTCTCTACGGCCGGATCGATACCGATCAACTGGCCACCAACACTCTTGGCGCCACTGGCGAACATCGCCTGGCCCATGATCCGCACATAGGCACTCTCCACTTCCGGCAGTTCCAAAGCCCTGGCCCGGATCGCCTCCGCCCCGCCCAGACGACGGGAAAGGGACGGAGTATCGTTATAGCCCGGCGGTTCAACGGCCAGATGTCCGAAACCGAGGGTGGCGCTGCTGTTGATCATATTGGTGTAGGAATAATCACCGGAGGCAGTAAAGGTCACCGACAACAAAACCCCGAAGGCCACGGAAAAACCGGTGATCAGGGTGCGACGCCGATTACGGAGCAGGTTACGCCAGGCTATGCGAAAAGATTCGGGCAGGTCCATAACTCACCGATGATGAATGGCCTGCAGAGGCCGGATCAGGGCCGCTTTACAGGCCGGATAGATTATGGCGATCAGCGAAACGATAAAAAGTACCAGTACCGGGTTGAACACCGACTCGAAGGTGACCCGGCAGTACCAGAGTGGGTCAAGGGCAATCCCCGCGATCGAAGCCGAGGTCGAAGCCAGCGAGGTAAGATCGAGCGGATGGGTCTGACAATAGAAAGAGAGCGGCACTGCCGTCGCCAGGGCCAGGGCCGAAGCGAGCAGGACCTGGATCACCGTTTCGACGGTGATCAGGGAAAATATCTGCCAGGGCGGCACCCCCAAGGCCTTGATGATACCGAATTCGTGGATCCGCTCGAAGACCCCCATCAACATGCTGTTCAGGGTCAGAATACCGACCGCGGTATAGGTGATGATCAGCATCAGCAGTAGGGAAAATTTCGACATATCGAGGATCCGGGCCAATACCGGCTGCAACTGCCGCCAGTTCATGACCTCAAGACCGGGCATTATTGCGGCCAGTATTTCAGTGCTGCTTTCCAGGTCATGGTTCTCACCGGGATCGCGGATAGCGATCTCATGGATCCCTGCCGGCAGGACCATCAGCTCGCGGAAGGCCCGGTCTACCATAAAGAAGCCACCCCGATCGATCATCTCACCGACCGACTTGAGGATACCGCGGACAAAATACAACTCATTGGCCATCGAACCGTCCGCCGCCTGGCCGACGATCACCACTTCGCTGCCGGTCTTGACCCCGAGGATCCGGGCCAGTCGCCGACCGATCACCACCCCGGCCGGATCGATATCTGAAAGCCACGAACCCTCCAGCAGATGGCGGTTGATCTCGGTAACTTCTTTTTCCTCGGCGATACTCACTCCCCGCAACATCACCCCGGCTGACGAGGCCCCCGCCGCCGCCAGCCCGAAACCATACAGACGGGGCGATGCCTTATAGCCTTTGGCCTCGATAGCGGCGAGCAGTTCTTTTTCGTTCTCGATACGTTTATAGAGATCGGGATCGTCGCGATAGCCAGGGGCATGGACCTGGAACTGGCCGGTGTCCATGGCAATGGCGTTCTTTTCGGTGGTGTGCAGGAGGCCTTCCATCAGAGTGGCGTAAAAGATCATGATGAAACCGGCAAAGGCCATGGCCGCGATTATCACCCCGCTCCGATGCCTGGTCCGCCAGATATTTCGGCAGGCATTCTTAAAAATGTTCATCAATCCTCTCCCCGGGGAAATCCCATTCCTGGCAGTATACAGATTCACCGGCAGAGGATGAAGTAAAATATCGACCCGGACTGGCAAGCAGACCATTTACCCCGTTCCATTTCGGCTCATATTCCTATATATAGTAGACTGGCGCAGGACAAGACAAACACGGATCAGGAGATGAACCCATGGGAGA
>CBDVDF010000316.1:0-3184 GCA_965372675.1 uncultured Desulfobacterales bacterium | reverse complement strand
GCACCTGACCGGTTACGACCTTAGTATGGACGACCTCAAAAATTTCCGCCAGCTGGACGCCAAGACCCCCGGTCATCCCGAACGCGGTTACGCGCCGGGGGTTGAGACCACCACCGGCCCCCTTGGTCAGGGTATCGCCAACGCAGTCGGCATGGCGATCGCCGAAAGGACCCTCGGCGCTCAGTTCAATCGACCCGGTCACGATATCGTTGACCATCACACCTATACCTTCATGGGCGACGGCTGCATGATGGAAGGCATTTCCCACGAAGTCTGCTCGCTGGCCGGCAATATGGGCCTCGGCAAACTGATCGCCCTCTACGATGACAACGGCATCTCGATCGACGGTGAGGTCGAAGGCTGGTTTACCGATAACACCCCGCAGCGTTTTGAAGCATACGGCTGGCACGTCATCAGTGATGTCGATGGCCATGATCCTGAAGCGCTGAAAAAAGCCCTTGAGGAAGCCCGCGGAGTCACCGACAAACCGAGCCTGATCTGCTGCAAGACCATCATCGGCTACGGCTCACCCAACAAGCAGGGCAAAGAGGACTGCCACGGCGCCCCGCTGGGTGAAGACGAGATCAAGCTGACCCGGGAGAAACTCGGTTGGCAGCACGCCCCCTTCACCATTCCGGACGATATCTACAGCGGCTGGGATGCCAAAAGCAAAGGCGCTGAGGCCGAAGCCGCCTGGAACGAGAAATTCTCCGCCTATAAAGCGGCCCATCCAGAACTGGCCACCGAATTCAGCAGAAGAATGAACGGCGATCTGCCGGCCAACTGGCAGGCCTCCGCCAACGCTTTCATTAGCGAGACCAACGACAAGGCCGAGAAAGTCGCCAGCCGCAAGGCCTCCCAGAACAGCTTGAACGGTTACGGACCTCTCCTGCCCGAGCTGATCGGCGGTTCCGCCGATCTGGCCGGCTCCAACCTGCCCATCTGGAGCGGCAGCAAAGACATTCAGAAAGAAAACGACGGCAACTATATCTATTTCGGAGTCCGGGAATTCGGGATGACCGCCATCGCCAACGGCATCATCCTGCACGGTGGCTTTATCCCCTATACCTCGACCTTCCTGATCTTTTCCGAATACGCCAGGAACGCCCTGCGGATGGCGGCCCTGATGAAGATCCAGTCGATCTATGTCTATACCCACGACTCGATCGGCCTCGGCGAAGACGGCCCGACCCATCAGCCGATCGAACAGGCCGCCACCCTGCGCCTGATCCCCAACATGAGCCTCTGGCGCCCCTGTGACGCAGTTGAAACAGCGGTAGCCTGGAAATATGCGATCGAGAACCAGACCGGCCCCACTTCCATGCTCTTTTCCCGCCAGGGCCTGCCGCATATGGAGCGCAACGCTGAGCAACTGGCCAATATCGCCAAGGGCGGCTATATCCTCCATGACTGCGGCTGCAACAACCCGGATGCGATAATCATCGCTACCGGCTCTGAGGTCGAAATTGCCATGGGTGCTGCCAAGGCCCTGGCCGATAATGGCAAGAAAGTTCGGGTCGTTTCAATGCCTTCAACCGATGCCTTCGATGCCCAGGATGAAAGCTATCGCCAGTCCGTCCTACCGGATTCGGTCCAGGCCCGGGTTGTAGTTGAAGCCGGGGTTACCGGCGGCTGGTACAAGTACGCCGGCACCAAAGGCAAGATCATCGGCCTCGACCGTTTCGGTGAGTCCGCCCCTGCCGGCGAACTCTTCAAGATGTTTGGTTTTACCGTTGACAATGTCGTCGCCAAGGTTGAAGAGGTAATGGAGTAACAGGGTACTTTAACAATGCCCGTCATCTCGAACGGCAATGCCGGAGAGATCTTTTCCTTCTGTCTCCCTTTATATGACAGATTTACTCTAAAGCAACCGGAAGTAGACTCCGATCTAATCTAATACGAAGCCGGGAACTCATCCCCGGCTTCCTTTCTTTCAGCATAACCCGGACCATCCAAACCGATGCAGATAGGCACCGTTAAACTGGACAACCCCTTCATCCTCGCGCCGCTGGCCGGCTTTACCGACCTGCCCTTCCGTCTCCTCTGCCGTGAATACGGCGCTGCCCTCTGCTATTCCGAGATGATCAGCTGCCACGGCCTGATCTACCAGCAGCAGAACACCCTCGATATGCTGCAGACCATCGGTGCCGAACGCCCGGTCAACATTCAGCTGTTCGGGGCCGAGCCAGAGGCCATGGGTAAAGCGGCCGCTATTCTCTCCGAATACCCGATCGACATGATCGATATCAATATGGGCTGCCCGGTCAGAAAGGTGATCAAGAAAGGGGCGGGATGCGCCCTGATGAAGCAACCGGAGCTGGCAGCCAGGATTATCAAGGAAGTCAGGGCCCACACCAGCCTGCCGGTGACGGTCAAGATCCGGATCGGCTGGAGCCACGACAAGATCACCGGCCCCGAGTTTGCCAAGATGGCCGAAGAGGCCGGCGCCGCAGCCATCGCCATCCATGGCCGGACCTGGAGCGATGGCTTTGGCGGCACCGTTGACCGGTCGGTTATAAGCAAAGTAAAAAAAGCCGTCTCGATCCCGGTGATCGGCAACGGCGATATCTTAAGTTATCAGGATGGCCTGGAGATGATGGATGAAACCGGCTGTGACGCAGTAATGATCGGCCGCGGCGCCCTCGGCAATCCCTGGGTCTTCCAGCCCGCAGGCCGCCCCACCGAGATCAGCGCCATCCTCCCTGCCCTGGTCCGCCACCTGGAACTGATCGAGGAATTATGTCCGACAGAAAAGGTCCTCGCCAAAACCAGAAACCAGGCCGGCCGCTACTTCAAAGGCTTACCAGGCAGCGCCAGGATCAGGCAGAAGATCTACGAAACCGGATCCTTCGCCGAACTGAAAGAACTGATCAGATCATCCTTCCAGTAATCCGACATTGCGTATAGTCAGCCAAACATGGCTCCATCATATATTTCAAAGATCACAGAGGTGTATTTGTGGCATTTAAACCGACAATTTATAAATTGAAAATCACCCTGACCGATACCGACCGGGATTATTATGACTCGCTCAATTTAACGGTTGCCCAACACCCTTCTGAAACACTTGAGCGGATGATGTCTCGTATTCTGGCCTTTTGTCTTAACGCCCAGGAATATCTGGTCTTCACCAAAGGACTCTCTGCAGTGGAGGAACCAGATATCTGGGCCCGCACCCTGGATG
>CBDVDF010000315.1:0-3192 GCA_965372675.1 uncultured Desulfobacterales bacterium | reverse complement strand
GCCAGACCACGATCTCCACCGTCTCACCCAGGCACTCTTTGACAATTCTGCCGGTGTTGGTTCCCTTCTTCAATTCGCGCTCATGGGTTAGCAGATATATTTTCATTGCGGTTGCCTCTAAATCTAACGAGATGGGTGTGGTCTGGCACACAGCCTCGACAGCTCTTGTTATCCAGCCGGTGATATTTCAGGACCGGGGTCTATCTTTGTCCATCTCAATTGCTTTCTACATTGACTTTACTTTTTCATTATTCGAGAATTAGTTTAGCAGCAAGATAAAAGGAGGAAATAAGATGACAGCATTTAAATGTAAAACCTGTGGCAAAGTCTCGCCCGAGGGTGGTCATCTCTGCGATCCCACCAACGTCGGGGCAATCTACGTTTGCGAAAGTTGTGGCCTGGATGCGCCGAAGAAGCAGCATCTTTGCAAACCTAAAGTAGGGGCGTTCAACTATTATTGCGGTGATTGCGGCAGGGGCGCGGTCAGGGCCGAGGAACTCTGCGAACCACAGAAACTTAAATAGGGTTCCAGATTCTCCGTTGGCCCTTGTTTCTCTTTTATTAATCCTAACCAGAATGATCATTCATGAAACTCTCCGATCAGATAAAAAACCTGCTGGCCGAGATGGCTCCTGCTATCCCTGAGGAGACCGGCATGATAATTGGCGCGGCCATCAAGAAAATGAAAGATTCCGGCCTGACCGACAAGTCTCTCCGTAAGGGGGGCCGGGTGCCGCTTTTTACCTTGCCCGATCTCCAGGGGCTAACCGTTTCATCGATCGATCTTCTCGAACAAGGGCCACTGGTAATAAGTTTTTACCGTGGCAGCTGGTGACCATTCTGTAACTTGGAGCTGCGGTCATTGCAGCGCGTGCTACCCGAGATCAAGGGCCTTGGTGGTCAGCTGATCGCCATTTCCCCGCAACTGCCTGATCAATCCCTGGAAATGGTCCAGGAAAGAGGTCTGGATTTTATGGTGCTGAGCGACGTCGACAACCAGGTCGCCCGCGATTTCGGCATCGTCTACACCATTCCCGGTGAACTTCGGGCCGCCTATGCCGGTCTGGGGATCGATGTTGAGGAGGCCAACGGCAACAAAAAGTTTGAACTGCCTTTCCCGGCTACTTACGTGGCCAACAAAAATGGCGATATTGTCCTTGATTTCGTCGATGTTGATCACACCAAGAGGCTGGAGCCGTCCGAGATTATTGAGGCCTTGGAGGCAATAGCCAACTGAACGGCAGGCAAATCTTTTCGTGAGGTGAGCTATGAGCAGCGATATTGTCTTTTCTCCACTGCAGGTAAACGGCGTCACTTTTCGTAACCGTCTGGGTGTTGCCCCGATGACCAGAATGTCAGCCCCGGCAGACAGTATCCCGCGCCAGGATGTCTTCGACTTTTTGATCCGCCGGGCGGAAAAAGGCGCCGGGCTGGTCTTTACCGAGGCAATAGTCACTGATTACGAGAGTGGTCAGGGTTATCCCAATCAATCGCGAATTTTGACCCAGAGACAGATCTCGGCCTGGCAAGAGGTGGTGGATAAGATCAGGGCCCATGGTGCGGTCTCGATCATGCAGATGTTTCATTGCGGCCGAATGGCCTGGCCCGAGATCAATCCGGCCGGCCGTTCGATTGCGCCCAGTCCAGTCACCCCGAAGCAGGATAATCCGTTGACCGGCGCGCCTTACCCGCTGCCCGATGAGATGAGCCTGTTTGATATCGAGCATGTCATTAACGGCTTTGTCGAAACGGCCCGAGGTGCTGTGGCGGCAGGTTTTGACGGGGTTGAAATCCATGGGGCCCACGGTTATCTGGTCAATCAATTTCTTTCCGGCTATTCAAACAAAAGGAGTGACGAATATGGTGGTTCGATCGAGAATCGCTGCCGGTTTGGCCAGGAAATTATCCGGGCCGTCAGGAAGGTGCTGCCCGAAGAAACGCTGCTGATCTTCAGGATATCCAACTGGGGGATCGCCGATATGGAGGTATCGCTTTTTGAAAGCAGTGAAGAATGGCAGAAGATGATCAGAATTCTTGTCGGAGAACCGATCGATATCCTTTCCGTTTCAACCTATGATTTTGCTGAAAAAGTATTTGGCACCGACCTTAATATGGCTCAGTTGACCAGGACGGTCACCGATCTGCCGATCATGATCTGCGGCCAGATCCATGATCGCCAGAGTGCCAAAGAAGCCTTGCAGGATGCAGATATTGCCTTGAGCGCCAAATCTTTCCTGCTCAACCCTGACTTTGTTGAAGATGTTAGGGCCGGGGAAACGCTGCCCCGCCATAAATCAGAGGAGGCCGATATTGCCTATACAGATCAACCGCTGCCTTAAAAGATAAAAGACATCCCGGGCCGGGTTCTCCTTTCGCGACAAGCCGGCCAAGCTATTTTACTCCGGATTGTTGTTAGAGTCTGGACAATGGCTGATCTTATGGTAAAGTCTTGAACGATAGGCAGTAAGCAAACAGGGTGGGGGCTCAAGGCTCTCCTTTTGGCTTTTCAAGCAAAGCACTGGAAGCAGGATGGACGATGATCTATAAATTATTCCCTATCCTCTTCCTGGTGTTTACCACCACAAGCTGTGCTGGCATAACTGCTGAAGAAACAACGGTCGCCGTTGCAATAAATGCAACTGTCACCGCTGTTAAAGACTCAGCTGCTACCGGGAATGAAGTGGTCGTCTGTTCGGAACCGCGGCCCCGGATCTGCACCTATGATTATAAGCCGGTCTGTGCAAGTCGGGATACCGGGATCCGATGTGTAACGACGCCGTGTCCGAGCACTGAAAATATAACCTATAGTAATGGCTGTGCGGCTTGCAGCGATAAAAGAGTCATCAGTTACCAGCCGGGTAGTTGTGAGGCACCCTGATCAGAACGGCGTCGCAAGAAGTGCTTGGGACGCTGTTTATCTCTTTTCCTGAAAATTTATGTGAGGATATTGTGGCGGCAACAGATTCGATCACCAACCTGCTGAAAGCGAAAAACGCTGATCTTTCTGCCGTCAAGGCCAACCGGATCCTGGTGGCCCTGGGTCTGCTGGCGGAGAAGGAGCGGCCAAGCGCAAAATATCCCGGCAAAATGAAGAAGTACAAGGCCTTCACCGAACAAGGCCTGCAGTATGGGGTAAACGTCGAAAACCCCAACAGTCCGGGCCAGACCAGGCCCTCCTGTTTTATTGATACC
>CBDVDF010000314.1:0-3199 GCA_965372675.1 uncultured Desulfobacterales bacterium | reverse complement strand
CTGGCGGCATGGAAAGCGTGTTCTTCGTCTTCCTCCGGGGCTCCGAAGAGCAGCATAACGCCATCACCGGTGTACTTGTCAACCGTGCCCAGATTAAATTCACAGGCCAGGTTGATAAGGTAGAAAAAGCGATTGAGGATCTCGGCTACCTCTTCGGGGTCCATGCTCTCGCTCATCCTGGTGAAGCCGACTATGTCGGCGAATAATATCGAGCCGGTAATCCTCTTGCCGCCGAGTTTGACCGAATCCAGGTTGGTTATGACCTGTCTGGCGACTTGGGGGGAAAGGTAGCGGTCCAGGGCTTTCTCGACCTGGGTTTTCTGGACCATGCCTGCTGCCATCTGGTCAAAGGCGGCCATCAATTGGCCGATCTCGTCCCGCCGTCGGTCATCAAAACGAAAATTATAGTCACCGCTGTCAAAGGCCTTGATCGCCCTCATGAAATGGTGAACCGGTCTCGAGATCTGCTTGCTGAGGAAGTAGGCCATGACCACTCCGAGGAAGGTGATCATAATGGTGGCGATGGATATGGAAATGATCGCTTTCTGCTTGTAACTGTCCATGGCCTCTTTGCTGAAGGTGACCAAGGCGTAGCCGGCGGTAACGTCCCTGAACTTGACCGGGCTGATGAAAGATACCATGTTCACTTTCAGTTTACTGGCGACTAGCAGCTGCCATGGGAAAATTTGTCTGCTGTCGGTTTGGCTGGTTATCTGGGCCGGGGAGAGCCGGAGGGATGAAGATTCGTTGGCAAAGGGGCTGATGCCGGCTTTGGCCAAGATATCTCCTTCCGAGGAGATGATCTCGGTGCCGATGACACTGTGGCCTTTGATCAGGCTGGAGGCCAGGACTTCCATGGTCAGTCGGTCGTCTGCCAGCAACGGTTCCTGGACTGCGCGGGCAAGGTGGGAGACCACCGTGCTGCCGAAATCCTCGATCTGTTCTTCCATGATCCTGGTCTGGTCAAAAACCAGAATGGTGCTGAGGGTACCGCTACAGATAACGACCAGTCCGGTGATCATTATCGATATCTTGTAGACGATCGGTAGGTGATCAGGGAAAAGACCGATGATCCTGGCCAGTAGAGATGAAACTGCTCTGTTGAATTTGTCGCGCATAGAGGCTGGAGAGTCGTCTGGGTTCAGTTCTATTGGGTCATTAGTGAATGGTAAACTTACCTTAAACCGGTTGGACCGGCTTTATAAATCGCACTTTTGCCGCTGCTGCTTCGTCATTGGCCATTTGATATAGCCAACCATAATCCAACGGCCTCTTCCTCGCATTAGCGGCAAGATTCCCAGCTCACAGATTCAGGTTCTGATCAGCAGACCGGTTCGTATTCTGTTTTATCTCCCAGTTCTTCTTCGATCCGCAATAACTGATTGTACTTGGCGAGCCGGTCGGAACGGCTGGCGGAACCGGTCTTGATCAGGCCGGCGCCGGTAGCCACCGCCAGGTCGGCGATAAAGGCATCCGAGGTTTCGCCGGAGCGGTGGCTGATGATCGCCCGCATCTTGTTGGCGAAGGCCAGCTTCAGGGTCTCGAAGGTCTCGGTCAGGGAGCCGATCTGGTTGACCTTGACCAGGATCGCATTGGCCTGCTGGTGCTCAATGCCGGTCTGCAGAATCTTTTTGTTGGTGACAAAGAGGTCGTCACCGATGGTCAGGATCTTTTCGCCAAGTCTTTTGGTCAGTCTGGTCCAGCCCTCAAAATCTGCCTCTGCCAAGCCGTCTTCTATGGAGTAGATCGGGTATTTGTCGATCAGGACTTCGTAATAATCGATCATCTGGTCAGAGGAGAAGGTCTTGCCCTGCATATGATAGCTGCCGTTGATGAAGAACTCCGAACTTGCCGAGTCCAGTGCCAGGGAGATATCGGTGCCCGGCCGATAGCCGGCCTTCTTGATCGAGGCCAGGATCAGCTCAATGGCCTCTTCATGGGAGTTGAGGTTAGGCGCGAAGCCGCCCTCGTCGCCGACGTTGGTAGAGTATCCTTTGTCGCCCAGGACCTTCTTGAGATGATGGAAGATCTCGACCCCGGCCCGCAGGTTTTCTGAAAAAGAGGCCTTAAGATGGGGGACGATCATGAACTCCTGGATGTCGAGGTTGTTGGAGGCATGTTCGCCGCCGTTGATGATGTTCATCATTGGGGTTGGCAAGCGCATTTTGCCGGGCTGGTTGGGCACCTTGAGAACATCGGCCAGGTAGGCATAGAGGGGGAGGTCGGCATCGAGAGCGGCGGCGCGGCAGCTGGCCATGCTGACCGCGAGGATGGCATTGGCCCCCAGATTCTCTTTGTTTTCCGTCCCGTCCAGATCAAGCATCAGCTGGTCCAGGGCCTGTTGCTTGGCAGGATCTCTACCGAGCAGGGCAGGGGCGATCAGCTCATTGATATTGCTTACCGCCTGGCGGACCGATCTACCCAGATAATAACCCTGGTCGCCGTCTCTAAGTTCGAGGGCCTCTCTGGAACCGGTTGAGGCGCCGGAGGGGACGGAGGCCCGGCCAAGATTGCCTTTACTGGTGGTGACATCGGCCTCTACGGTCGGGTTGCCTCTTGAGTCCAGGATCTGCCGGGCTTTTATCGCAGTTATTTCAGACATTGTTCACCTGTATTGCAATTTTTTTAAAAGTTGCCTTTTGCTTTCTGCTTTCCTTATAATATTATACTTTGTGATTCTCAGGAATCATTCTTTTCAGTTTGCAGACTCGGACCGGTGTTCTGGTTTTGTAAACTTGTTCCTCAAGGACTTCAGAGCGGTTTAATCCGGCTTGGTTGTTCTGTGGGGAGGGGAAAATAGACCCCGGACAAATTAATAATGGAGGCTTGGTTGATGAATGTAAAGAGTAGAAAGGCAATGGTAAGGCTGGCAGCTGTTTTCATGGCAGTCCTGATGACGGTAATGTTGGTCGGGCAGGCCCTGGCCAAGCCGATTAAAATAAGATTTTCCCACGTTGTCGCCCCGACTACGCCGAAAGGGCAGGCGGCGGATATGTTTGCCAGACTGGCCAATGAAAGACTTAAAGGCAAGGTCGAAGTACAGATCTTTCCGAACAGCCAGCTTTATACCGACAAGAAAGTACTGGATGCCCTGAGCACCGGCAGTGTTGAAATGGCCGCACCGTCCACCGCCAAATTTACTTCCTGGGTTCCGCAGCTGCAGCTCTTCGATCTGCCGTTCCTTTTCAAAAACCGGGAT
>CBDVDF010000313.1:0-3204 GCA_965372675.1 uncultured Desulfobacterales bacterium | reverse complement strand
TCTGCATTGGACACCTCCTCGGGTATATTACCCTTATCTTGGTGTCCGTGAAACTAGGGGTACCTCAGTGCCATAAAAACACCGTAAATAAAGTTCTTATTTATGCCTTTACGTAGGAGGTAGAGCAGGAGAATTACGGATGAAGCAGTAAGCAACAGGGGAATAACCGGTTTATAATGGCTGTGGCTCATGTTTGATAAAACAAATACCAGAGACGAGATGATCCATAGGAGGCAGATAAGCACAAATGCCCTGACCTTGATGAGGACGATCTCGTTATTACCCCCTAAAGTATCTTTGTCTATAAAGGCATTCAGAACATCGGTTATTGTAGTTTTCATCTCCACCTCCCATCCGAAACTCGTGACCTTAGAATAGTTATAACCCCCATAAAATAAAATAAAGCCCGCTTCCTTAAAAAAGGAAGCGGGCTTGGAAAACGTCAACCAACAATAAATACTCTCTTTGTCAGTCTGGCGGCTCACATGGCCGCGTCTCGGGATCGCTCCCGATCTGCCTTTTCAAAGAATTATCTAACTATGCAAGGAGATTGTACCTAAAAGTGAATTGTCGGAGCAAGCAAAAACATACCACAATGTGGTAAAAACAAGAAAAAAGAATCGCTGTTTTGAGGTCAGGCCGGAAAACTCTCCATTTATGTTTCCCACCCACACTGCTGCGGACTAATCATCAACCTTCTTTCGGCAGAACAGGGCCATCATTACTATGCCGGCCTCATAAAGGGCGATAAGGGGCATAGCCAGCAGCACGGCAGCGAGCAGGTCACCGGCCACCAGCAGGAAAGCGATCACCAGAATGACGATATAGCTGATCCAGCGCTTCTCAACAAAATATTTTCTGGCCACCAGGCCGGTTCGGCCGGCGACCACCATCAGAAAGGGGATCTCAAAGGCAAGCCCAAAGGTGATCACGGTGCGGGCTGCAAAGGTAAGATAGGAATCCAGTCGCGGCATGGCTTCCAGTTGCATGCCGGTCGAGCCGATCAGGAAGGAGAGGATCTCCGGCAAGGCGACGAAATAGGCAAAAAAGATCCCGGCCAGGAAAAGCGAGGTACTCCAGAAACTGACCTTCAAGGCCGTTTTTTTCTCCTGGCGACTGAGGCCCGGCGACACGAACATCCACAGCTCATAACAGACGACCGGGAAAGAGGCGGCGACCCCGGCCAGGACCGCGATCTTCAGGTAACTGATGAAGGCCTCGGTGAGGTGGGTATAAACCAGAGTTTTGATCTCGGGAGCGGCCTGAAATATCGGCCTGACCAGATAAAAAGCCAAGGGCTGGGCAAAATAGTAGGCAATTGCCGTAAAAACCACCACGGTACAGAAAACGATCACAACCCGCTGCCTGAGCTCCTTGAGGTGATCGCCGAAAAATTGGCCCAGCGGACTATCGCTTGCCATCTATTTCTTCTTCGTCCGTGGGCTCGTCCGGTATTTCGTCATCATCTGAATCTTCACAGTCGGCACCGGAGTCAACTTCAGCACCGTCCGATTGATCAAGATCTGTTTCGCCACTATCAGATTGATCAATGGCCGTCTCGCCATCATCAGACCCATCAACATTTGCCTCGCCAGCAGCAGCCTCTTTTTCATCAGCCAACCGAGCGGCAGCAGCCAGTTCTTCGGGCCGAGAAAAACCGATCGGCAGCCCAGAATCACCGGTACTGCCGTCATGATCTTCCTCGTTGAGCGTCTCCTTCAGGACATTGGCAGCCTTCTTGAGCTCAACAAGTTGTTTGGCCAAGCCCCGGGCCAACTCCGGCAATTTCTCCGGGCCAACCACAATAAGGGCCACCGCCATGATCAGGATTAATTCAGGAAGACCGATACCGAACATTTTTCACCAACTAAAGTAAATAGACCCGGGCAGTCGTATGGCCCGAAAAAACACATTTCCCCGCACCCGGAAGTATCCCGGGCACGTCAAAGAAATTACGGCATTTAACCCACAGTGTCAAGCAAGAGCAACGGTGGGTCATGGGGAGCCGGGACGATTGACTTTTAGATACTCTTTGGCTATCTTGCAAGGTTGGCGTCAAGCGCCGATTCCAAAATATTTATCCAGTCAATGATGATTAATTCGTCATAAATATGCAGTAGATCGAGGAGAGTTTAGATGGCTAACGTCGTTATTGTCGGTACCCAGTGGGGTGATGAGGGCAAGGGCAAGGTAGTTGACCTGCTGACCCAATACGCTGATTATGTGGTCAGGTTTCAGGGCGGCAACAATGCCGGCCATACCCTGGTTGTCGAGGGCAAAAAGTACGTCTTTCACCTGATCCCTTCCGGGATCCTTTACGAGAATAAAAAATGCGTCATCGGCAACGGGGTGGTGATCGACCCGACCGTCCTTCTCGATGAAATGACCGAGCTGACCGAAGCGGGTCTGCCGGTCACTCCGGAACGATTGATCATCAGCCATAACGCCCACCTGATCATGCCCTATCACAAGCTTCTTGACGGCGCCGACGAGAAATCAAAGAAGGAAGGCGCCAAGATCGGCACCACCGGCCGCGGCATTGGTCCCTGTTACGGCGACAAGATCCTCCGCAACGGCATCAAGGCCGGCGATATTCTCGATGAAAGCCTGTTCCGGGAAAAACTCCGGGAGAACATCGATGAGAAGAATTTTCTCCTAACCAAAAAATACAACTGTGAGCCGATATCATTTGATGACATCCTCCGCGAGTATCTTGAGCATGCCGAGAAACTGGCCCCCTATATCGGCAACGTCTCCGTAGAACTGGACCAGGCCCGTAAAGCCGGCAAACACATCCTCTTCGAAGGCGCCCAGGGGACCCAACTCGATATTGATCACGGCACCTACCCTTTTGTCACCTCATCCAACACGGTTTCCGGCAACGCCTGCACCGGCAGTGGTTTCGGGCCCAGCCATATTGATGAGGTTATCGGCATCCTCAAGGCCTATACAACCAGGGTCGGAGAAGGCCCTTTCCCGAGCGAGCTCTTTGATGAAACCGGTGAGGCCCTCCAGAAGAAAGGCGGCGAATTCGGCGCGACTACCGGCCGCACCCGCCGTTGCGGCTGGCTGGACACCGTTGTTGCCAACGAGGCAGTCCGCCTTAACGGCATAACCGGAATGGCCATCACCAAACTTGATGTCCTGAGCGGTCAGAAAACTCTTAAAGTCGCTACCTCTTATGTGGCAGATGGTGCCAGGTTC
>CBDVDF010000312.1:0-3209 GCA_965372675.1 uncultured Desulfobacterales bacterium | reverse complement strand
GTGTGGCGGAAGTTTATCTCAGGCAGGGAGACTCCCGCTGCCAGGGCGACGGCAGAGGCATCAACGGCCAGGGCCAAGGCTATCATCAGGATGGAAAGGGTGTTCATCAGGGTTAAAAAATAAGGCTGTGGTCCGGCTTGCAATGGGCCGGAGCCGTGATTAGATTACTCAAACTGCTATGACCGGACCAGGCCGTTTTGGCCGGATCGCTCATCTTGTCGCAGATTCCGTGCTCATTAAAACTAAAGGTACAGAGAATGAAAAGAACTTTAAGTGTTTTATTTGCCGTCTTAATGCTGGTCGTGGCCTGTTCGGGTGACAACACCCCTGCTGAAAAGGCCCAGGCCTCGACCCCGACTGCATCGACATCGCCTTCCGCGCCGGCCAGCATTTTCCAGAGCCTTGATTCACGGACAGCCCAGGTCCTGATCGATCAACGTCAGGATCTGCTGATCGTCGATCTTCGTGAGGCTCGCGAGATGCGAGAAGGGTATATCGCTGATTCGCTGATGATCCCTATGTCGGCTCTTTCCAAAGGGACCAAGAGTCTGCCGGCGGACCGGCCGTTGTTGCTGGTTTGCGCGGTCGGGGGACGAAGTTATGCGGTCGGCCGTTATTTCTCCAGCAAGGGATATCCTGAGATCTATAACCTGCAGGGTGGTATTTCGGCCTGGAAAAAGACCGGCCTGCCCTTAAAATATTAAGTCTGCTTACCATCGAACTTCAGTCTTCTTGATAGAAGGGTTAGAGATTTTACTGTTGCGCCCGCAAGAAAGTACCTTTGGTGGCGGTCGAGATGACAAGTTTGATACCGATGTACTGAAAAACAGCTCGACTGTCATCTCGAACACCCCAAGAGTACTTCTTTCAGGGCGCGAATGTGAGAGATCTTTCTGATCCGTACCTCCAAGGGGTAAAATGCCCTTTAGGGTGCACCTGGCAACCACCATCGTAGTTTAAGATTTCTCGTCGCAAGCTTCTCGAAATGACAGCTCCTGCGAGGCGCGCAGAAGGGACAGAATTCAATTCTGTCCCCGGAATCAATTGAATAAACAAGCAATTTATAGAAAGGAACAAAATCATGACTGCCAAGACCGCCAAGACCGAGACCAGGGAATTTCAGGCCGAAGTCAAAAAGATGCTCGATATCGTTATCCACTCCCTTTACACGGAACGGGATGTTTTCCTGCGGGAGCTGATCTCCAATTCGGCCGATGCCCTGGAAAAATTCCGGCACCAGAGCATTGTTGAGGAAGAGGTCTTCGACGATCATCTGTCGCTCGAGATCAGGATCGACTGCGACGAAAAAGAACACACCCTGACCATTACCGACACCGGCATCGGCATGAGCCATGATGAACTGGTAGACAACCTTGGGACCATCGCCCATTCGGGCTCCAAGACCTTCTTGACCAAACTGAGCGAGACGGCCCAGAAGGACGTCAGCCTGATCGGCCAGTTCGGGGTCGGTTTCTATGCCTCTTTTATGGTGGCGGAAAGTGTCAGGGTCCAGTCTCGCTCCTACCTGAAAGATGACGAGGGTCACCAGTGGGCTTCGGACGGTACCGGCGGTTATGAGATCTCGCCCTGCAAGGGCATTCATCGCGGCACCAAGATCATTATCAAACTTAAGGAAGATGCCCGTCATTACTGTGATGCGGGGACCATCAAGAAGGTGATCAAGCAGTACTCCAGTTTTGTCTCTTTCCCGATCATGGTCGGGGGAGAAGAGGTCAATACGGTCCAGGCCCTGTGGACCAGAGGCAAAAGCGAGATCAAGGATGAGGAGTACAACGAGTTTTACAAGTTTATCGCCAACACCGCTGATCAACCCACCTATCGGCTCCATTTTTCGGCCGATGCTCCCCTGGCCATTAAAGCCCTGCTCTATGCCCCGAAGGAAAATTTCGAAGATCTCGGTTTCGGGCGGATGGAGCCCGGGGTGAGCCTGTACTGTCAGAAGGTGTTGATCGAACAGCACAGCAAGACCATTCTGCCCGAATGGCTGCGCTTTCTGAAAGGGGTGGTAGACAGCGAAGACCTGCCCCTGAATATTTCCCGGCAGGCCTTGCAGGACAACGCCCTGGTCGCGAAGATCAACAAGGTCATGACCAGCCGGTTTCTCAAGCATCTGGAGGAAGAGGCCAAGAACGATCCGGAGAAATACCAGCAGTTCTGGCAGACCTTTGGGATCTTTCTGAAAGAGGGGGTGACCAGTGATTTCTCCCACCGCGAGGCCCTGGGGCGGCTCCTGCGCTTTGAATCGTCGGCCGCCGAGCCCGGTAAAATGATCTCGTTGGCCGAGTATGTCGAGCGCTTGCAGGATGGTCAGGAGGCGATCTACTATATAAACGGCGCAAACCGGGAGGCGATTGAGGCCGGGCCCTATATCGAGGCCTTCAGGAAGAGGGGCCTGGAGATTATCTACACCCTGGAGCCGATCGATGATTTTGTCATGAGTCACCTCGGTGAGTTTGATGGTAAAAAACTGGTCTCAGCTGATCGCGGCGACCTGGAACTACCCGAAATAACAGAAGAAAAAGATGAAAAGAAGAAAGGCAAAAATAAAAAAGGTCTGGCCGCTGACCGTCTGGAAACCCTGACCAAGTGGATGGAGGAGATCCTCGGTGACAAGGTCAAGGAGGTTAAAATCTCGAAACGGCTTGAGAACAGCCCGGCCATTATCGTCAATGCCGATGGGTTCATGACCAGCGGCATGGAGAGGGTGATGCGGGCGGCCCGTGACGAGGCGGGACTGGCCGGTTTTGCCGGTAAGAACCTGGAGATCAACCCCGACCATGAGTTGCTGGTCAGCCTCGATAAACTCCGTGCAGAGGATGGCGAGTTCGCCGGCAAGGTAGTCGAGCAGATCCATGACAACGCGATGATCCAGGCTGGCCTGACGGTAGATTCGCAAAGCATGGTTGAACGCAGCTACCGGATCCTGGCGCGGCTGGTTAAGGAGGGGGAGTAAGCAGCCTCTGTTAACTTTATGACTTGATGTATTTGCTTGGGGTGAGATTTAATTGTCGTTGGTGCGGCGATATGGTCGCAGGGACTCAGAAGACAGGAGGAAAAGACTAAAAATAGCCCTGCCATTCTTAATTCTGACTCCTGGCTTCTGAATTCTATTTAGTAGGTTATCCTAACAATCTATGGAGATCTCAGGATCGCAAAATCCCCAAGCTTGCTTTGCTATAATTAATCAT
>CBDVDF010000311.1:0-3234 GCA_965372675.1 uncultured Desulfobacterales bacterium | reverse complement strand
ACACCTACCGGGTATTGACTGCGGTCGACAGCGCCCTGATGGTCATCGACAACGCCAAGGGAGTCGAAACCCAGACCGAAAAGCTGATGGAAGTCTGCCGGATGCGTAACACCCCGGTCATCACCTTCATCAACAAACTGGACCGGGAGGGACTTGAGCCCCTCGATATCCTCGCCGAGATCGAAGAGAAACTGCAGATCGAATGCACCCCGCTCTCCTGGCCGATCGGCATGGGCAAGAACTTTAAGGGGGTCTATAATCTCCATCGCCAGGAAGTGCATCTCTTCACCCCCAGCCAGGACTCCCGGCCTCAGGATATCGTCACCATCAAGAGCCTGGAAGACCCGAGACTGGACGAACTGCTCGGCCCGGCGGCCGACCAGCTGCGGGAAGACATCGAACTACTGGAAGGGGCCGCCAATCCCTTTGAATACGAAGAATATCTCAAAGCCAGCCAGAGCCCGGTCTTCTTCGGCAGTGCCATCAATAATTTCGGGGTCAAGGAGTTGCTGGATTCATTCGTCGAACTGGCGCCTCCCCCCACCCCTCGGCCAACCGCCGAGCGGATGGTCTCCCCCGAGGAGGACAGCTTCTCGGGCTTTACCTTTAAGATCCAGGCCAATATGAACCCAGCCCACCGCGACCGGATCGCCTTCTTCCGGATCTGCTCCGGCAAATTCACCCGCGGCATGAAGGTAATGCACCACCGGCTCGGCAAGGAGATCTCCTTGGGCAACGCCACTATCTTCATGGCCCAGGACCGCAGTAACATCGAAGAAGCCTACCCGGGCGATATAATCGGCATCCATAATCACGGCACCATCAAGATCGGCGACACCTTCACCGAAGGTGAGCAGATCAAGTTTACCGGCATCCCCAACTTCGCCCCGGAGCATTTCCGGCGAGTCATTCTCAAGAACCCCCTGAAACTCAAACAGCTCAGCAAGGGCTTGATCCAGCTGGCGGAGGAAGGCGCGGTCCAGCTATTCAGGCCGATCCTCGGCAGCGATTATATTCTCGGCGCCGTCGGGGTCCTGCAGTTTGACGTGACCATGGAAAGGCTGAAAACCGAATACGGGGTTGAGGCGATCTACGAGCAGATCAACTATTCAACCGCCCGCTGGGTGGAATGCCAGGACCGCAAGAAGCTTGATGAGTTCAGAAAGAAATACCAGTCTAACCTGGCCCTCGATGCCGAAGGCCATCTCTCCTACTTGGCCGATTCCAACTGGCGCCTGCAACGCACCATGGAACTCTGCCCCGACATCACCTTCCTGAAGACCCGCGAATACAGCTGATTTCTAAGTCTGCCGACTGTTTTTTCCCAAATATAAAAAGGCGGGAGTACAGCCCGTAAAGTTGTTCTAAACGTTAAGACCTGTAATGCTACATCTTAACTTTTGGCGGGTTGAAGATGTATGGCAGCAATCTTTACTTCAGATTTTCCTTGCCCTATCTATACTATGATGTGGTACCTTAATATGCATTGTTGGGGCTGGAGATATCGTTTCCGACACAATCTTTGACCGGAATTTCACCAAGGTTTTTAGAGAATGGACACCTATTTCGCCAAGGCTGAGAGAACGAATGAAAAAAAGCTGATTGCGGAAATAAATGTAATAAACAACAATTCCGTAATGTCAGGTCTGCTCCAATCCGTTAGTGGATTGCTTGCTATCTTAGATGAACATCGACAGATTGTTGCTGTTAACGATTCTTTCTTGAAAATGCTTGGCATTAATGATCCCAAAGAAGCCTTAGGTTTGCGACCAGGAGAAGCGGTACAGTGTAATCATGCTCACGAAGAACCAGCCGGATGCGGCACTACCAAGTTTTGTTCAACTTGTGGTGCTGCCATAGCAATTGTTGCTAGTCTTAGTCAGAATATACCTGTTGAAAGAATCTGTGCTCTCACGGTAAACAGGGGAGAACAGGAAGTTGATATTGCCCTACTGGTTAAATCACATCCAATAAAAATTGATGGTGAGACCTTTCTTTTGTTGTTTATGCAAGATATTACCCTCCAACAACAAAGGGCAGCATTGGAAAGAGCATTTTTCCATGATGTCAACAACACAATGACCGGACTGCTAGGGGCAAGTGAAATGCTTACTTTTGAAAATAGTCAATCTAATCTTGTTAAAATGGTGAATCGGGCAGCATTACGACTGAAGAGTGAAATTGAGATCCAAAGATGCCTTATACAAAGTGAGTCCAACACTTATAAGCCCATGTGGCACACGATTGACGGCAATCAGTTCTTAGAAGAACTTAAGTTGTTTTTTACAAACCATCCAACAGCAACAGACAAAAATTTGCTTTTCCAAACACCATCACATCCTGTCTCAGTCAAAACAGATATGTCTTTACTATTGCGTATTTTGTGCAACATGATAACGAACGCCTTAGAAGCTACAGATAAGAATGGCGACGTGAAAATATGGTTGGAAAAAGATGATAACTTTCTGTCCTTTTATGTTTGGAACCAAGAGCCGATACCACAAAAAGTAACTCTCAGGATCTTTCAACGCAATTTCAGCACAAAAGAAGGGGACGGAAGAGGGATAGGCACCTATTCTATGAAGTTGTTTGGAGAGAAAGTCCTTGGCGGACAGGTGAGTTTTACAACATCAAGTGAAGCAGGAACTGTATTCAAATTTTCCCTGCCTATCATGACAATACATTAAGTATGTTATTTCAAAAAAGGTCTATCTCCTTCTATATCGCTGGCTTCTAAATTCCATTGATCGGAAATCACCTCGGCTCCCTGCAAAATTCTTCGCCGTAATATACGCTGAACAGGCGACGCCTTTTCTCTTCTTCTCCTCTTGATCATCTAGTTACCAAACGGAAACACCAGACACACACCTCTGTTACCGACAGGTAACGCCGACATCGCTATCTTATTGTTTCTTCGTCAGATAAACTTGGCATAAGATATGCAATATTTTTCTTGCTATCGGGGGTGTTGATCGTGATAGACTTTTATATCCATGATGAATTGCTATTTTCAAGCAACATCCTGGGGAAAGAGAATTCCGAGCATTCAATAAATAACCATCTTTCTATGGGGGGAGCCATGCCTGTCATGAGTTTCATTGCCTTACCGGTATCTGGAGCAAAAGATGAACTGCTCAAGGTTCTTAACGCCATCCAATACTGTGAGGCCTTCCCGGCCGACAATAAAGATGTCCTGGTTCTGGTCACAGACACTCCGGACAAAAATACCGATAA
>CBDVDF010000310.1:0-3249 GCA_965372675.1 uncultured Desulfobacterales bacterium | reverse complement strand
ATTTCTTTATCCTTAGATATCAATAATTAATAAACTGATCTTATTAGTATGGCAACGATGGACATCTTCTCAGGAATTGTGCTGGGATCCTGTACAACCCACATCGCCAACGCCTGCCCCATCGCTGAGGTCACGACGCATCTCCATATCGAAGAGCACCCGCTCTGATTTTTTGTTGATCCCCAGGGCCTCGCGTTTCGCCTCGATCTTGGCGATCATGATCCTGGCTATTTCCATGGGGTCCTCGGCAATGTTCCAATGGGCGCCATAGTCCTCCATCATTGCTTCGGTCATAAAATTATTGAACTCTTTGGCACCGGTGACGGGCAGACTCTGGAAAACAACCTGGGCGCCGCTGGCGACGAAATACTGGCCGATGGTTACCGCTTTCTCGCTCATATAGAGCGGCGCAGCGCCGATGGCCGGCAGATCGGAGATGTCATCCCCGAGTCCGCCCTCACGGACCATTTCGGAAAGGGCGATCAGAAGACGACTATTATCAACACAGGAACCAACGTGGAGCACCGGCGGCATCCCAACGGTCTCGCAGACCTCAGCCAGGCTTGCACCACAGAATTCAATGGCTTCCGGCCTCATCAACCCTGCCTTGCCGAGGGAGGTGGCGGCACAACCGGTCGCCAGGACCAGAATGTTGTTCTTGATCAGTTCGCGGGCAATGATCTCATGGGCATCATCGGGATATTTGTAGTTATCGCAACCGACAATGGCCCCAATCCCGCGGATCCGGCCATTAATGATATTATCGTTCAGAGGCCGGTAACTGGAACGAAAACGGCCACCAAGCATGTAGTTGATGGTTTCGTGACTGAAACCGACGACAACATCGACCTTGCTGTTTTTCGGGATATAGGCCTGGGGACTGCGCTTTTTATAGTTGGAAATAGCCTTCTTGAGGATCTCCTTGGCGCTGCCCAGGGCATCTTCTTCTTCAAACTGGATATGGATGGCGTCAGGCATCTTGGCCCGATAGTTGGTGGTAATTATGTCAGTGTGAAAATTTTTGGCAACCTGGGCGACTGACTGCATGACGCACTGGACATCGACGACCATCGCCTCGACAGCACCGGTAGCCAGGACCATTTCCTGTTGAATAAAACCGGCTGCAACCGGAATACCGCGACGCATCAGGATCTCGTTACCGGTACAACAGACCCCGGCCAGATTGATCCCCTTGGCACCGACTTTCTTGGCCAGATCCAGTATATCCTGCTCCCCGGCGGCGATACAGAGCGCTTCGGCCAGCAGAGGCTCGTGACCGTGAACCGTTACATTAACCTGGTCCGACTTCAGGACTCCGAGGTCAACCGTCGCGCGACGCGGAACCGGAGTGCCGAACATGATATCGGTCAATTCGGTGGAAAGCATCGATGCCCCCCAGCCATCAGCCAGAGCACAACGGGAGCCCTGGAGCATCAGGTTATGATATTCCTGGTCGACCCCCATATGGGTCCGATGCATCATCTCGGTCACTTCACGATCGAAACCGCGAGGCTCTATGCCCAATTTCTTCCAGATCTTCTGACGTTTTTCCGGCGCCCTTTTGAGCATGGCGATCGGTTCGTCATCCTGGCTGCCGAATTCGGCCAGGGCTTTTTCACCAAGTTCAAGGGCGATCTCATTCTTATCCCGCCCTTCTATTTCTATATCGTAGTAACCGGCGATCTTGTGAAGTTTTTCAACATCCTTGATCTCATGCTCGGTTTCACCTTTGGCCGTAGCGATAAAGCCCTTGACCATTTCCCTGGCATGATCAGTGTGTGAAGCGCCACCGGCTGCGATGGTCCTGGCGAGATTACGGGCGGCGACCGTATCGGCGGTGGCACCGCAGACACCGATCATTTCTTCAACCCCGTCAATGATCTGGCAGGGCCCCATATTACAATTTTTACAACAGGTTCCCTGGGTACCGAAAAGACAGACAGACATCCCCCGCGATTCGACCCGGTCATATGCAGTAATTACGTTTTTAGCGATATCCTGAGAGAGGACTTTCTTAGTGGACTCGCAGGTAATGTCTGTACAGCCTTCACATCCATTTCTTTTGATGGCCATCTCGTACCTCAATAAATAAGTTTACGTCGTTTCCAAATGATTATGGCAAATAAAACGTGGGGCCGGCTACAACATCAAGCAGCAGACCGTTAATTAATAATAAGCATTAATAGTGATAAACATTTTTTAATTCAAAAAACTCCGGGAATACCGGGGATGATTTAATCGACACCCGGCAAGCGGAAAACCGAACAGTTCCGGTCTAAACCAGACCGGCCAACTGTTTGGCTGATTGAACAGTGTTCATCATCAGCATGGTGATAGTCATGGGACCGACCCCACCCGGTACCGGCGTAATAAAAGAAGCCTTCTCCTTGACCGCATCAAAATCTACATCTCCGGCCAGGATAGCCTTGCCGCTTTTGGCGACACCGACCCGATTAACCCCGACATCGATGATCACCACCCCATCCTTGACCTGATCGGCCTTGACAAGATTGGCAACTCCGACAGCGGCGATAATAATATCGGCACGTTTGGTGTGGAAATCAGTATCTTTGGTTCTGGTGTGACAGACAGTGACAGTGGCGTTACCGGCGTCCCTTTTCTGCATCATCAGGTTGGCCATCGGTTTGCCGACGATATTGCTGCGACCGAGAATAACTACTTCCTTGCCGCTGGTTTCAATACCGCTTCTGGTCAGCATCTGGAGGATGCCGTGGGGGGTGCAGGGCAAAAAGCATTGCTCGCCAAGCACCATTTTGCCGACATTTACAGGATGGAAACCATCAACATCCTTTTCCGGATCAATTGCATACAACACCTTGCCCTCATTAATATGCTTGGGCAGAGGCAACTGAACCAGGATGCCATGGATCTTTGCATCTTTATTGTATTTATCGATCATGGCCAGGAGATCTTCTTCGCTGGTATCGGCCGGCAGATCGATCTGCTCTGAATAAATCCCCAGAGCGTGGGCGGTCTTGCCCTTGGCGGTAACATACGACATTGAGGCGGGATCTTCTCCAACCAGAATGGTTACCAGACCAGGGGTAACGTTATGTTTCTCTTTTAATTCCTCTACTTCTCCTTTCAGCTCCTCACGGATAGCCTTGGCGATTTCGACGCCACTGATGATTTTGGCACTCATGTTTTAGCTCCTTAAAGAACATATAAATTCTTAAAAAAAATAAGTTATTAAAACTGATAAATGAAAAAAGTCCCGGACCGGAAAGG
>CBDVDF010000309.1:0-3263 GCA_965372675.1 uncultured Desulfobacterales bacterium | reverse complement strand
CCATCCAAAGACGATTCAGTCCAGCTTGTCAAAGAAGCCGCCGACATTGTCGAAGTCATCGGTGAGCTTGTCAACCTTAAAAAGGCAGGGGCCAACTACAAGGGGCGCTGCCCTTTTCATAACGAAAAAACCCCCTCTTTCACGGTAAGCCCGAGCCGGCGCTCATTTCACTGCTTCGGCTGCAATGAAGGCGGTGATATTTTTTCTTTCTACATGAAATATCACAACGCGACCTTTCCGGAGGCCTTGAAAGACCTGGCCAAACGCTACGGGGTAACCCTGCAGGAAAAGCCGCTTTCCCACGCGGACCAGGCCAGAGCAAAACTGAGAACCGGCCTTTACGATGTCCTGGAAAGAGGCGCCGCCCTTTTTCACGAACTGCTGCTCAACGACCCCCGGGGAGAAGTGGCCAGAAAATACCTCAAAGAGAGAGACATCTCCGATGAAGTGATCGGCCGCTTCAGACTTGGCTACGCCCCGGACAGCTGGGATTACCTTACCGCCAAGATCAGCACCGCCAAAGACCAGGAACTGGCCCTGGCAGCCGGCTTGATCGTCAAAAAAGATCGCGGTGGTTTTTACGACCGTTTCCGGGACCGGCTGCTCTGCCCGATCATGGATATGACCGGCCAGGTCGCCGGATTCAGCGGCCGGATCCTCGGAGATGGTCAGCCCAAATATATGAACTCTCCGGAAAATCCGGTCTATGATAAAAGCCGCCTGCTGTTCGGGCTTTTCCAGAATCGTAAATCAGTCCGCAAACAGGGGCGCTGCCTGCTGGTCGAAGGCAACTTCGACCTGCTTGCCCTTACCTCCCACGGCCTTGATTACTGTGCGGCGCCTCTGGGTACAGCCCTGACCAGACCCCAGGTCAGGGCTTTAAAGGGCTACGCCAGGGAAGTTATTATTCTTTTCGATGGCGACGCTGCGGGCCTTAAGGCGGCGATGCGGGCCATACCTATCTTCCTGACCGAGCAGGTTGAGGCCAAAGTCTGCATTCTGCCGGCAGGCCATGACCCGGATACCTTCATCAGAGAATTTGGCAGCGAAGTTCTGGAGCTGGAACTACAGAACGCCACAACCCTGCCGGAATTCTTCTTCGAGCGATTGTCGACCGAACACGGCCTGGGTCTGGAAGGCAAGCAAAGGATCGCCGAGGAGTTAAAGATCCTGGCCAGAGAGCTCGATGACAATCAGTTCCAGAAAACAGTATTCATCTCGCACTTCAGCCAGAAGCTGGGAATCCCCATCGACCAGATCGACAAGGCCGTAGCCACTGCTAAAAAGCCGCCTAAACGACCGGAAAAATCCGCAGAAGGCAAGCCGGTCAAGCTGCCCCTGAAGCAGAAACAGTTATTGGAGTTTTTAATAATTTTTCCTGAATACTTGCAAAAATTCCTCGAAGCTGGCATTGAAGAAGTAGTTGAAAGTTCTGTGGGGCGGAAGATATTAGATCATCTCAAAGAATTTACCCGGGAGGGAGCCGGCAGTCTGGAGCAGCTTCTTGACCTGGCAGATGGTCCGGAAAGATCATTTATTTCCAGACTACTGATCACTTCTCCTTCGTATTCTGATGAAGACCGGGATGAAGTCGCCACCGAGAAACTGGCCTGGCTGCAGAAAAACCGGCTCAGGGAGACCAGAGAGGACCTGACCGAACAGATCAATGCCGCGCAGCAAGCAGGTAACATAGAACTGTGTATGGAATTGATCGCCCGGAAGAACCGCCAGAACAAAGAAACTTGCTGACCCCCCCCCAGCAACCGCCATTACTATAATAAAGCGGAGAAGCTCTCGTGAGAGCCAGCAAAGCCAAAAGCAATAAGAAAAAATCAGCGCCAGAACCTCTTGATCGGAACCTGGATAAGAGCCCTGTTGAGCCCATCGATGAGGAGGAAGAAGCCATCGATGAGTTGACTGCCATCCTTGGCGATGAAGTGGCTGCTGGCGATGTACGGGTTTCAAAGAAAAATCCGGACCATGACAACGAATTCGCCGCCCTGGACAGCGTTGACCCTGTCAAAGTCTACCTGCGGGAAATGGGCTCTGTATCCCTGTTATCCTCCAAACAGGAGGTAGAACTGGCCAAGCAGATAGAGAAGGGTGACAGACTTATCCAGGGCACCATAATCCCTACCTACATAGCCCTGGTGACCCTGCAGAGGATCACCGCCGACCTCCAGGACGACAGCCTGGCAATAACCGCTGTTTTAAGGGGGATCGAAGATACCGATCCCAAGGCAGTTGCCGAGATCAAGGACCGTTTTATCTGGCAGGCTAACGAGGCAGCCCGACTGCATCGGGAAATAACCGCTTTCCGTAACGATCTGGAGCACCCCGATATAGATCGATCAACCTTTACCAAAATAACGATCAGGATCGAGCGAAACGAGAACTCACTGGTGCGACTTTTCCAGGACGACCGGATCCAGAAAAAATTCATCGACGAAATAGTTGAAAAACTCGAGCGCCTTAACAAGATCATGGCTGAAGCCCGCAACCGGGCTTTAAAATACCGGCAAGCCCACCCGGATACCACCTCATCACAACCTTGTCCGGACGAGATGCGGCTGCAGATGATCGAAGCCAAACACGGGATGGATTTCGAAACCATCCAGCAGTTGATGGCAAAAATGCAGCTGGGTCAAGATTCAGGCCGTCAGGCCAAAAATTACCTTGTCCAGGCCAATCTTCGTCTGGTGGTCAGTATTGCCAAGAAATATGCCAACCGGGGCCTGCAGCTTCTTGATCTCGTCCAGGAAGGCAACATCGGCCTGATGAAGGCGGTCGAAAAATTCGAGTACCGTCGGGGCTTTAAGTTCAGTACATATGCCACTTGGTGGATCAGGCAGGGGATCACCCGAGCCATCGCCGATCAGGGCCGGACCATCAGGATACCTGTCCACATGATCGACACCATCAACCGCCTGATCAAATGCGCCAAAGAGCTGCAGCGGGAATCAGGCCAGGAACCGAGCCCGGCCGAGCTGGCCCTGGCGCTGGATATCGATGAGGAAAAGGTCAAGAACATCCTGAAGATCTCCAAAGAACCGATCTCGCTGGATGCCCCGGTTGGCAGCAGCGAAGACAGCTTTTTGTCGGATTTTATCGAGGACGAAGGATCAGTCTCCCCCCAAGAAGCAACCATCAGGGGAAGCCTGCGGAAAAGCCTCGGTAACGTCCTGGCTACCCTGACCCCGAGAGAGGAAAGTGTCCTGCGGATGCGCTTCGGACTCGACCCCGAAGTTGACCTTACCCTTGAA
>CBDVDF010000308.1:0-3263 GCA_965372675.1 uncultured Desulfobacterales bacterium | reverse complement strand
AATACGACCAAGAAAGATTGAAGAACGCGCACGCCTAAACTGGCATCAATACGGGTTATCCCTACTTCGAATAAGGGTTTACCCCCATATCATCGCTCCCCCTGTTCTGCTATCTTAATTCCTCACCGTATTATCATTAATGAGGGGTTAAAATGTCAGGCGTCTCCGGCAGGACCATACTTGTAGTTGATGACGATAAAGATATCCGGGAGTTCATCGCCGAGCAGATCTCCAAGATGGGGCAGACCGTTTATACCGCTTCATGTGGATCGGAGGCCATAAAACTTATTGAAGAGCAGATCGACAGTCTGGACCTGTTGCTATCAGATGTGGTAATGCCCGGGATGTCCGGGGTTGAACTGGCAAAGTCCCTGGCCGATAAAAAGCCCGGGGTAAAAGTCATCCTGATGTCAGGGTTTCTGCAACCATCCCCTACCTTTGGCAACGCCGCTGAATTTCAGCAAGGTTTTATCAGAAAACCTTTTTCGGGCAAGACCCTGACCAATCATGTAAAAAAAGCCCTGGATGAACTGATAGACAATTAGACCGCAAAACAAGACATCCCAGCTCAGATGATGATCACCAACTACCCAGGGCCTCAAGTTCCGAGTCTTCAATAACCGGGCTATCTAGTTCTCCGCTTAGCGCACTGCCGACTTCTCTATAAAGCACCACGGCACTCTCCCTCCCGGCCCCTTTCTTGCTGTATTTTTTCATGAGACCAACTACGAGCTTGAAGTCACGATCACCCTCTCCTCCCCTGAGGACAGCATCCGGCCCGGGCCAATCCCGAAAAGTAAACAATAGGTCGCCGGGCTGCTGTAAAGCGGTGACCATATCATTCTCCACCTCAGTCCGGCCCAGGACCAACCATCCTCCATTTGGCAGACGGAACTGCCTGCCGACCAGAAGAAACCTGACATCCGGGGTTGTAATATGTTCCCGCAAATCATAGAAACGTCTGATCCTTGCACTTTTAATGGGGTCGGTCAACACACACCCCCCGGCAGGGCTGGGATAGTCACTAATGCCGAAAGAGGCAGCCAGTTCCATTTGGGGCTGGCGACTGCGGCCGGTAAAACCACGCAGTTCTTCGCGGTTCACCAGCCCCTCTCTCTCAGGTTTGGTCTCAGTGAGGTTTAAGGCACAAAGCGGCCGCAGCAGAATATCATCGCAGCCACCATCTCTCTCGATCACCCTCAGGGTGTCACGACGCTGAGACATCGGCCTCTGTCCCAGTACTTCCCCGGAGATAAGAAAAGATGCTCCCAGCTCTTCCATAATTGCCCTGGCCTCCGAGACGATCATGATCTTGCAGTCGACACAGGGATTAAAGTTCTTGCCGTATCCATGGGCCGGGTTGGCCAACATCTCGAGATACTTATCACTGATATCCCGCAGCTGGACATCAATACCATATTTGCCGGCAACCTCCGCGGCATAATCCTGCTCACGGGCCAGTAGTTCATAGCCAAAGAAAGGGGTGACAAAACGAACGGCCTTGACCCTTATGCCTTGGCCCATCATCAGCCGGCAGGCCAGGATGCTGTCCAGGCCACCCGAAAACAGGGCTATGGTACTAACTTGTTTTTCGGACATCAGTTTCGCCTGTTCCTGGCAATAAGTTCGGAAACATACTCCCTGGTCTTGTCGGTAACCGATTCACCGTCAAGCATTCTGGCCAGTTCTTCGATCCTCGCCCCGGCAGACAAACGGCCAATGGTCGTGTGGGTGCGACCTTCAACCACACTCTTGCCCACCGTGAAATGTTCTTCGGCGCATGAAGCTATCTGGGGCAGATGGGTGATGCAGATCACTTGGTGATGAACGGCAAGTTCCTTGATCTTCCGGGCCACCGCCTCTGCGGTCTTACCGCTGATCCCGGCGTCGATCTCATCAAAGATCACCGTATCAACCTGATCGTGGCGGGCAAGGATACATTTCAGGGCCAGCATCAGCCGGGAAAGTTCACCACCGGAAGCCACTTTGGCCAGCGGCTTAAGGGGCTCTCCCGGGTTGGCAGAGAACATGAACTCCGGACGATCCCAACCTTTACGGGTCATACTCTCGACCGACGGCTCGGCATCGTCTGCAAAACAGATATCAAAAACGCCTTTATCCAGGCAGAGAAAGCTTAATTCCTCACGAACCGTGCTGGCAAGTTTGCCGGCCGCCTCTGTCCTGGCGGCGGACAACGCCCCGGCTTTATCCTCAAGTTCCGAGGTCAGAGAGCTAAGTTCTCCGGCCACGGAATCCAGCCGTTGATCCATTTCTTCAAGTTCCTGGAGTTCCCCTGCCGCTTTCCAGCCAAACTTCTGGACTTCGTCAAGGGTCGGTCCGTACTTTCTTTTCAGGTGCTGCAGGAGATCTATCCTGGCAGTTATCTCATCAAGTCTCTCGGGGTCGTCGGAAATACTTTCCAGGTATTCGTGTAGTTTTTGACCGGCGTCTTCGAGCTGATAGCTGCAACCAGCCACTTCCTCGGAAAGGCCATTCAGTCCACTGTCAAACGATACCATCCTGGCCAGTGAGTTACGGATCTCGGCCAGACCATCTGAGACTTGGCTGGTCAGGATCTCGTAGCTGGCGCCACCCAGCTTACGGAGGTCATCCGTGGCCCGCAGACGGTCCTTCTCCTGTTCAAGGTCTTCGTCCTCGCCGCTCATGACCACGGCCTCTTCTATTTCCCGGCACTGGAAGGTGAGGAAATCCCGCCGTTGCTCTTTATCCTTCTCGCTTTGCTGCATTTGCCGATGCTCGGCCCGCAATGTTGTCCAGCGGTCAAAGGTAAGCGCCAGTTCAGAACGTTTCTGCAGTAAGCCACCGAAGGCATCGACAAGATCAAGGTGGTAGGCCGGAGTAAGGAGCTGCTGGTGATCATGCTGGCTGGCCACCGAGACCAGGAACTCGACGGCCTGGCTGGCGACTTTGCCGGTTGTCATGCCGCCGTTAAGATAATAACGACTGCTCCCTTTGGCAGATATCATCCTTTTTACAATAACCGCACCACCATCAACTTCGATACCCTGCTCTGCAAGGATCGCCAGGACCGGCGAATTTTCAGAGCATTCAAAAAGGGCTTCAACCGTAGCGGTTTCCGCGCCACTCCGAACCCATGAACGAGCGGCAGTTTTACCATACAGAAGGTTTATCGATTGCAGGATGATCGATTTACCGGCCCCGGTCTCACCAGTAAGTACCGAGAGATCGTTCCCGAACTCGATCTGTAATTCCGAGATCAAAGCCATATTGGTTATCTTAAG
>CBDVDF010000307.1:0-3292 GCA_965372675.1 uncultured Desulfobacterales bacterium | reverse complement strand
GGCAAAAGCATCGGCGCTACCACGAAAGACCACGGCCAGTTGCAGTTTGCCACCGCCAAAACCCCGTTTGCTTACGGAAGAAACATCAGCCTTGCCAATAAACTCCTGAACGGCCTTCTGGGTCCTGTAATCACCAACATTGTCAACCGTCACTTCCAGGGTCATACCGTTGTTGACCATGTCCTGAAAGGATGAAACGATCTTCTCGAACAGTTCGCGGTCCATGAGCTTACGGGCCGCCTGGTCGGAAGCGTTCTCCTGGGCGATCCTCAGGTCAATATGAGCCGCGGCGCCCCGGGCTGATTTGGAGGCAATTATCGCCGCATTGGAGCAGTTCACCACCCTGGCAGTTATACTGGCCTGGCCCGACAGCAGTCCGGCCTCGGCCAGGAGCTTGTTGGCAGCGCTGCTTTTCACCACCTTGCCGACAATAACAAATTCGGCGCCATTGGCTGCACCGAGTTGGGCAGCCGCGGTCGGGTCTCCCTCGGTTGCCTTCCGAATAAGGGCCTCGTCCTTGTCGAGAAGAGCGGCTACCGCAGCGGCATCGACCAGTTCAAATTCTTTCTGACTGAGAAAATCGAGGATAGCGGTCTCTGCCGCGTTACTGTCCTCTTCACGGATCAAGACCATCATCCGGGGTTTATCCATCGACTCAAGGAGTATCTTCAGGGCACCGAGATCATCTTTGATGGTGGCCATCGAGACTACCGCGCTGATCCTCAGGTGAAAAGAAGCACCGTCCCTACCTTCTTCAAGAATCTTGATGCTTCGGACCGCACCGATGGTCCGGGTCAGGACCAGGTCCTTCTTGAGGGTAAAATTCTCCACCTCGGTCTCGGAGATCAGGACCATACCGATACCATTACTGACCGCTTCACGCTTGGCGGCCAGCAAGGCAGCATCCCTGGAACTCCCATAACCATCGGCCTCAATGGTCACATCACCGTCCGGACCACTGCCATAGACATTTACAGTAAACAGTAAGGTGACGGCCAGAATGATAAATACCTTGATCTTCACAATACCCCTCCCGGACAGCCAGTCTTTCCCTTGATTAAGATAACCTTTCGTTATTCTGTCTATTCTACTTAAACAATCAGCAAACAGCAAACCACAGCCACTGCCCCCGATCCACCGTCAAAAATGTGGGTTGTGGATCAGCTACTAACGATAATTTCAGCCCGCCCGAAAGAAGCCTCCAGTGACCAGGTCTGCAGTTCGCCGGAGGGCGCATCATACTCACGAACCGCCCGGCTCAAGGCATCGGCGTAGGCCATCGGCTGGCGGGCAAGCTTGCCGGTCAGCCCCGGCCCGGTTAATTTTTCGGCCTGTCTGGTCAGAAAATCGGCCGGGTCACTATCCGCCTCGCGCAGAGCAACCTGATGCAAAAGGCAGAGGCCCTTGCCGGCGCTCTCCGGTTCCAGCACCCAGGCCACCGCACTTCTCTGCCATGGTACTTCAGAAACTCCGTATGAGCGGCAATAGGCGTCGGCCAGCAGATCACTATAGGTTTCAACCCCGATCACCAGAGCCCGGCCGATCCTGGCCGTCGCCACCGCGGTCCTCGCCTCTTCCAAGGCAGTCAGAAAAGGCCAGCCATAGTTGGTGACGGTAAGGGCCGGGCCCCTGATCTGGAGCAGACGGGATACATAACCTGCGGCCGCATTATAGACAGAGTGAGAGAATAGGGTCGGTGAGATCTGGCCTTCGCCATCGTCGATCAACGAGCCGAGGGATTCAAAATTGGTTTCCAGCGGACCGAAAGCGGTACCGATAAAAACCCCGCTCTCCTCCGGCTTCAGGCCTCGGTCCGGTATCCCGGCAACAGCCGCCGAGCCACAGATAACCGCCATCTGGATAAAGTCATCGGCCCGCCTGAGGTCCCTGACCAGTTCTTCCGGAACCTCGTAGTCACGGGCCAGGATCTCAACGGACATTACCGACACCGGGCTACTCATGACCCCGCCTCCAGAACCAGAGCGGAATTGCCGCCGCCAAAGGCCAGTGACTGGGAGATCCCCCAGCGCCCATGCAGGTCGCGGCCTTGATCAGCGGCCAGCGGCCGCAGGGGAAATTGAGGATCCACTTCCCGGCAACCGACAGTTCCGGGAGTCCGACCTTTACTTAAAGCCATCAACAGGAGAATGGCTTCAATACCTCCGGCCGCGCCGAGGGTGTGGCCGGTGAAACCCTTGGTCGAAACAATCGTCAGCCCTTCAGCTCCGGGGAACATTGCCGCCAGAGCCGAGGTTTCCGCCAGATCATTGGCCTTGGTGCCGGTGCCGTGGGCATTGATCAGGGCCGGCAGATCATCCGGATTACCGGCATCACGCAAGGCCTGGCCAAGGGCGGTTTTCAGACCCCGTCCCTCGGGGTGCGGCGCAGTCGGGTGGTAGGCATCAGCACCACAGCCATAACCAAGAACCCGACCCAGGGGAGTCCCGTGACGATCAACCAGAAAATCAGCGCTCTCCATTACCACCAGCCCGGCACCTTCACCGAGGTTAAGCCCTTGACGGTCATGACTGAAGGGTCGGCAAGGCTCGGTATCGGCCAGCATCAGGCTGGCAAAACCGTTATAGGCCACCCGGGAAAGTTCATCGGCCCCGCCGGCAATAGCAATATCACATTGGCCCGTAGCCAACCAGTTACGGGCTATGCCGATGGCATCGGTTCCCGAGGCGCAGGCGTTGGTAACCACCGCCGAGGGACCGCTGGTCCCCAGAATACGGTGCAGGGCCGAGGCCACGTTACCACCGAGATAGAACTGGACGGGGGCGAGATCAGGTTCCAAGCCATCCCGCCAGGCCGCATAGTATTCTTCGTCATGGAAAGTACAGCCAACCGTAGTACCGAGAACGATCCCGACCCTGGCAGTCTGCAGGCGCTGCTGATCGACCCCGGCCTGCTGGAGGGCTTCGGCAGCAGCGCTGCAGGAGAGCAGAACGGTCCGACTGACCAACTCCGCCCTGAAATCAGGAGAAGTTACGGCGGTGAGTTCTTTCGCCGCCTCTGAGAAACATTCTTCCGGAGCGGCAAAAACCGGATAATCAAGGATGGTTTTAAACAGATATTCCGGGACCTGGCGGCAATTAACAACCCCGTCCTGCAGGTTATTCCACAGCTCATTTATGTCGCTGCCGCCACCCGCCATACAGCCCATACCGGTGATCGCTACCGGCTGCACGTGAGATATCGTCTCTTTTTTGACGGTCATATATCAACTTCCAGATTATCTAACTTGTTGAAATAACTAGAAATACTCATTAGTATCCGGTTAGAATTTTGC
>CBDVDF010000306.1:0-3293 GCA_965372675.1 uncultured Desulfobacterales bacterium | reverse complement strand
AGGTCTCTTTGTTACTGGGGGCCGGGCTGTCTCTGGACAAGGCCCTGCGAACCATCAGGCAGCACAGTCATAAGGCTGTTTTCGGTGAATTTGTCGGCGATATTGAAAGAAAACTCAAGGAGGGCAAGTCTTTTTCTGAAGCCCTGAGTGACCACCCCAAAGATTTTTCTCCCATGTATGTCAATATAGTAAAAGCCGGGGAGGAGGGCGGGGTGTTGCCGGCGATGCTGATCAGGATCGCCGAATACCAGGCGACCTTCCAGGAACTTAAGCAGTTCATCATCTCTGCTTCGATCTACCCGGCTTTTCTCCTGTTGGTCGGGATGTCGGCGGTTATTATCCTGATCACTGCCATCCTGCCGCGTTTCGAGATCCTCTTTGAGGGAACCGGACAGCAGTTGCCGGCCCATGTGACGATCATGATCAGTGTAGCCAGCCTGGTCAGCGATCACCTGCTGCTATCAATGATGGTCCTGGCCGCGATCCCCCTCGGTATTTATGCTTATTTCAAGAGTGAGCATGGCCAAGAGGCTTTTGATAGAATGTCGATCCGTTTGCCGATCCTGGCGCCCTTTATCAAGGACCTGGAAACCACCAGGATCTTCCGGACCCTTGAAGTGCTGGTCAATAATGGGGTGCATCTGGCTATTGCCCTGAAGATCAGCAGTGGCGTTGCCGGCAACCGTGAGTTTCAGCGGCTTTTGCGCCAGGCTACAACCGCCCTGAAAGAAGGCCAGCGGGTCGGTCTTAAGCTCAAGGGGGCGGGGCTTTTGCCGGATCTTGCCGGCGACCTTCTGGCGGTTGGTGAGGAGTCGGGTCGGGTCGGGGAGGTCTGCGGGCAGATCGCCGATCATTATGAAGAGGGCTTGCGTAACAAGACCAAACGGATCATCGCCCTGGTTGAGCCCCTGTTTATCCTGATAATTGCAATTGGGGCCGGATATGTGGTCATCTCCATGCTTTCCGTGATCCTCAGCATCAATGAAATTGCCGGATGAGCATTTCAGCATTTCGCCGCAAAAAGAATATCTTCGGGAATGGCCGCGGCTTTTCCCTGCTGGAGATGATGATAGTGCTGGTGATCATCGGCATCATGGCCGGGATCGCCGCCCCGGCGGTGGGGCGGATCCTCGATGGCCTTAAGTTTCGTCAGCAGGCAAGTAAATTCAGTGCCGTATTACGTTATGCTCGGTTAATGGCGGTTTCACGCGGAGAGATAGTCACCCTGACCCTTCCCGAGGAAGGAGATTGCCTGTTTGTGTTAAGCGGTGCGGTTGAGGAAACAAGGGAATGTGAGCTTGGCGAAGATGATGTGCTGACCATGGATCCCGGCGAGATCTATTTTTTCCCCGAAGGGACAGCCACTCCGGCCCTGCTGACCTTTGAGAAAGGTGAACGGATCAAGAGGATCCGCCTGGACCTGTTGACGGCCCGGCCGGTCAGTGAATAGATGAAGATCTTTGTTGGCGAGAGCCCACCACATTCAGCGGATTTTTTCTTAAGCAGCGGCAGGAAAGGTAGTCTCTTGCGATCCCGGCAAGGGGTTACTCTCTTTGAACTGTTGGTGGCCATGGTCCTGATGGTCATTGTTTCTTCGATGCTTTATTCGGTGCTGGATATCGGGATTAAGTCCTCCAGTAAAGGTGCAAACAGCATAGCTGCCATCGAAGTAGAGAGGTCCCTGCTTGATCTACTGCACCGGCAGATTCATGCGGCCAGGTATGACATTAAGCAGAAAAAGATGACGATAAGTACGGACGATGAAACCATGAAAATGGTCACCGGCTCTCCCCTTATCGAACGAAAGGCCGGTCTGGTGCTGGCAATATACAGGTATGATCGTCACGACCGGGCCCTCTATTACACGGAAAAGATAGATTTTTATAATCCCGATTATGATGAGGACTATGAACCGTCTCTGTCTGAGATGATCGTTCTGGTCCATGATGTCGATGAACTGGGATTTGACTATGACGAGGATGAAGGTCTGGTTAAGGTTTCTTATCTTGGTCTTGAGCATGAATTCGTGCCCCGCTGTTGGCAGGCCAAGGAGGAGAGATGATCTTCGCGGCTGAAAAAAGAGGAGCAAAAGAAAGCTCCGCCGGTTTTACTTTACTGGAAGTATTGGTAGCGGTTGCGATCCTCGGGATGGCCTATCTGGTTATTATGCAGAACTTTTCCCTCTCCATGCAGAATATCATCCGGCTTGAGAGAAACGGGATGCGGTTGTTGGCAGTTCAGCTTGAGATGGATAAACATTTCATTCTCGAGAATATTGATGATGAACCGGCCGGGGAGGTTTTCGTTGAAGACGGCGGCTACAAGGTGCTGCTGGTTGCCAGTGAGGAGGATGAACGACTGGTCACCCTGGTCATCAAAAAGAAATGAAGGATCAGCTTCGTGGAAATAAGGGTTTTGCCCTGCTGGTAGTGATCCTGGTGCTGCTGCTGGTCAGTTTTCTGGCCTCCCAGCTGGCCCTGCAGGTCAGGACCGAATTGAAGATAGCCGCCAATTATCGCCAGAGAACGGTTGGTCGACTGCTTGCCGAGGGTGGGGTAAACCTGGCGATTTTCAGATTGGTCGGGGAGGTAGGCCCCGAATATGAAGAACTGTTGGATGGAACCAGGTTCTTCCAGGGTCGAAGCTATGAAACAGTGTTGTCGAGTGGCAAAATAAAGTATTATGCAGTAAATGAGTCTGGCAAGATAAATCTTAATGGCACTTCCTTCGGACTACTCGAAAGATTTCTGGAATTTCACGGCCTGGCAAAGGAAGAAGTTAGGGTCGTAATCGATTCTCTTCAGGACTGGCGAGATGGGAATGACCTTTACCGTCTGAACGGGGCTGAGCGGGATTATTATGAGGGCCTGGATAAACCGTATACTATCAGGAATGGCAAGCTGGAGGATCCGGGAGAGTTTTTTCTGATCCGCGGTACGGAATCGTTAAAAGACAAGTTCGATTCGTACGAAGTTTTTACGGTAAACGGTACGGTCAGTAAAATTAATTTTAACAGTCTGACCCCGGAGATGCTCTCTTTCCTGGTCGCTGGAGATGAGGAAAAGATCAGCTTCTATAACGAAGAATTTGAACTGGCAAAAGGTAGACTCAGTATAGTTAAAATGCAGGAGATCATGGGTGTTGAAAGATATGTTTCAATGAGAAACTATCTGTCTGACCGGGTAGTAGGGCGAAATAAGTTCTATTCGATAACCGCTGATGGTTATGGTGGTGATTTCCCGGCGGCAGGTGAGGATGAGACTGAAGAGCAAGAAGAAACACAAACAGCAAGC
>CBDVDF010000305.1:0-3298 GCA_965372675.1 uncultured Desulfobacterales bacterium | reverse complement strand
CAAGGCCTTCTTCGGAGATTCGGGAGTTTCTTATGCCTTGCTCTACGATCAGTTGGGTTCTTTCCTGGGCCTGGCTACTTACGGGGCGGTAGTTATCGCCGTTTACGGCGGTACCGACGGCCGACCTTCCGGCCGGGATGTGCTTCAAAAGATCGTCACCTTCCCGCCCTTTATTGCCCTGGTTCTGGCTGTCTCGCTCCGCTCCCTGACCTACCCAACGGTGGTGTTGTCGATCCTGGGCTCGTTATCTGCCACCCTGGTACCGGTGGTGATGATCGCCGTCGGTTACCAGTTGACGATCAGGATCAGCCGGGAGGCGCTAGGGCCACTTGGTTTAGGTCTGTTCCTGAAGCTGGTGGCGGCGCCGTTGGCTGCTCTGGGCCTCTGTCGGTTGTTCGGTCTTGAGGGTGAGGCGGTCAGGGTTTCGATCTTTGAGGCCGGGATGCCGCCGATGATCTCAGCCGGGGTTTTGGCGATCATGGCCGGCTTGTCGCCAGCCCTGACCGCAGCTCTGGTCGGCCTGGGGATCATCCTCAGTTTTGTGACCTTACCGATCCTTTACTATCTGCTTTAATGATGGATTTGGCGATGATATATAATAATATCAGCACCTTACCAGTGGTGGTTTGAGATGGCCCAGACAAGAAGTCCCCTGGAGATCTATAAACTGCTGCCGCAGACCAACTGCGGTCGCTGCTACCTGCCCTCGTGCCTGGCCTTCGCGGCGGCGGCGGTCAAGGGTGAGAAGAAGCTTGCTGATTGCCCGTTTCTTGAGCAGGCGGCAGCCGAGAAGTTCGTCGGTTCGGAAGAGCAGCGCGACCCGGATGCAATGAAACGGCAGGAGAAGGTCTGGGCGCTCCAGGAGGAAGTAGCGAAGATCGATCTTGCTGCTGCGGCCGAAAGAGTGGGCGGCTCGCTGGTTAACGGCAGTCTGGTGATCAAATCGCTCGGCAAGGATTTCACCGTAGATCAACAGGGCCAGGTCTCCTCGGAATGTCATACCCATGCCGGCTTGACCATCCCTTTGCTCAGTTATATTGTCGAGAGTGACGGGCGGGCGGTTACCGGCGACTGGGTGCCTTTCCGGGAATTGCCGGACGGGGTGGCGATGAGTCCGCTTTTTGTCAGGAAAGGGGAACAGGCTTTAAAACAGTTGCTCGACAACCATACCGACCTGCTTGAACTGGTGATCGATATCTTCAGTGGCCAGCGCTCGGTTGATAATTTTTCCGCCGATATTGCGGTGGTCCTCTCTCCGTTGCCGAAAGTGCCATTAATGATCTGTTACTGGAAGCCGGAGGAGGACATGGAGTCAGATCTTAACCTGTTTTTTGATGCTTCGGCCGGCAGTCATCTTGATATTCGTTCCATATACGCCCTGGCGGTCGGTCTGGTAATGATGTTCGAAAAGATCGCCCAGAAGCACGGGGCTTAGCCCGAGTATTTCATCAGGAGGAGTGGATGAGAAAGGTTATTATCTGTATCGACCGGGATGGTACCCTGATCAATGACCAGAAGTTCTATCTGGGTAAGGAGGAGGGCTGGCAGGAGCAGGTTGAGATCCTGCCGGGCGTGATTGAAGGACTTAAAAAACTTAATAATATCAATAACTCAGCTATATATATGGTCACCAACCAGGCCGGGGTGGCGATCGCGGATTATTCATTGTTGACCGTTGAACGGGCCCGGGAGGTTTGCAGTTATGTCCTTGAGCGACTGCGGGTACTCGGCGGTGAGATCGCCGGTTATTTTCTCTGTCCCCATGCCTCACCGACCTATGCCAAGAGGAAGGCCGGAGTTAAATTTCATGATCAGCTGGTCCATGAGTGCCATTGCCTTAAACCCAGCCTCGGCATGGTTTTCGATGCCTTGCGGGCCGAGGATATCGCACTTGATGACACTGATATCTACGTGATCGGTGACCGTCTTTCCGATGTCCAGACGGCCCTGAATATTAACGGTACCGGAATCCTGATCCCCTTTGAGAACGAACCTGGCGAAGAGGAGAAGGTCCTGGCTCTTAAGGAGCAGAGTAATATCCATATTGCCGGTGACCTGGTCGCGGCGGCTGACTTTATCAGATCGAGACATCGTGATTAATTGCTTGCTTTTCAACTCCCGATCAAAGCTATAATGATTACTGATAGAAGTTAAACTGATAAAAAATAAGAAACAGGAGAAAAATTATGGCTGACAGAAGAGATTTCCTGAAAAAATCAATACTGGTTGCTGGTGCCCTGGTGGCAGGAAAGGTTTCTCCGGTTCTGGCCTCCGGCAACTCTTTGCCGGCCGGGCTGATCTATACCGCCGCCAACCAGGGCAAGTGGGCCGGCAAGGCCAAAAGCCATGCCCCGGTCGTTACGGTTGCCGGAGATAAATATACGGTCGTCACCAATCATCCGATGAGCGTCCCGCACTTCATCGTCAGGCATACCCTTGTGGCGGCTGATGGTGAGGTTCTTGCTGAAAATACTTTCAGCCCGACCGATGCCAAGGCGGTTTCTGAATTCAAGGTCGCGGCCGGCAAGAAGGTCCGCTATGCCACCAGCTTTTGTAATAAGCATGATTTCTGGGTTGCTGAGTTATAATAACACCTTGTTTTTATTGATAAACTTGGCCGGCTGAGGATTTTAGGCTCAGCCGGCCTTTTTGTAGAATTGCCAGTCCCTGCGGCTGACAACTAATGGTTGAGTGCATGCTGAAGATAACCGGGAAAGTTGGAATCCCTGAGACTGAAATATCGATAACGGCGATTCGGGCGCCTGGTCCCGGCGGCCAGAACGTTAACAAGGTTGCCAGCGCTATCCATCTGCGTTTCGACATTCGGGACTCGTCTCTGCCTGACCCTTTCAAGGAGAGGCTGCTGGCGCTGGCTGATCACCGGATCACCGCGGACGGGGTGGTGGTGATCAAGGCCCGGCAGTATCGCAGTCAGGAAAAGAACCGGGAGGATGCGCTTAGCCGCCTTCAAGAATTGGTCAAGAGTATCAGCCAACCCCCGAAAAAGCGGCGGCCGACCAAGCCGAGCCGTGGTTCCCGGATGAGCAGGATGGACAGCAAGACCAAGCGAGGTCGGGTAAAGAGTATGCGAGGAAAGGTTAGAAGTGATGATTAAAAAGATGATCTTGGCGGGAGCTGTTTTGTTGTTGCTGGCTGGCTGCGCTGGTCATCGGGGTTTGAAACCCTTCGTCACCGATGGCTGCAGCTGGTTTCCCGATGGGACCTGTGAGCAGAAAGATCTGTGGAAGGAGTGCTGTGAGAGCCACGACCGGACCTACTGGGTCGGTGGCACCCGGTC
>CBDVDF010000304.1:0-3303 GCA_965372675.1 uncultured Desulfobacterales bacterium | reverse complement strand
ATCCTCTCAGCCAATCTGAGTCCCCGCGATAATTTCGGACCGGTGACCGTTCCTGACCACTCCCTGTTCGTGATGGGAGATAATCGTGACAACAGCCATGACGGTCGGTTCTGGGGATTTGTTGATTACAAGGCTCTGAAGGGCAAAGCCTTTATCATGTACTGGTCCTGGGATAAGGATGATTTTGCGGTCAGATGGCGGCGATTTGCTAAAATGATCCACTGATGCAAGATCGGTGGCGCTTTATAGACCTTTATTAATAGGATGAATGGACCCGGGGTTTTTTAGAAAAATCTTAAAACAGTGATGATCTAATGGGATCGGAACACCATTTCAAACACAGGCACCTGATAAGTCTGGCTGACCTATCTCCTGCAGACCTGGATCTGGTCTTGCAGACTGCCGAGTCATTTCGGGAAATATCGTCCCGTTCAATTAAGAAAGTCCCCACCCTGCGCGGCCGCACCGTTATAAATCTCTTTTTCGAACCAAGCACCAGGACCAGACTTTCCTTTGAGATAGCCGCCAAGCGGATGAGTGCCGATACCTTCAATATTTCGGCCTCTTCCAGCAGTGCGACCAAGGGCGAGACCCTGGTTGATACCGCCCTTAATCTTGAGGCGATGAATCCGGACATGATCATCATCCGCCATTCTTCTTCAGGGGCGGCAAATCTGCTTAAACGTCATATAAAAGCCTCTGTGATCAATGCCGGTGACGGTACCCATGAGCATCCCAGTCAGGGATTGCTTGATATGCTGACTGTTCGGCATAACAAGGGGGAGATCGCCGGGCTGAAAATAGCGATAATCGGTGACATAGCTCACAGCCGGGTCGCCCATTCCGATATTATCGGTTTTACTAAAATGGGCGCAACCGTTGCGGTCAGCGGTCCGGCGACGATGGTGCCGCCGGAAATAGCGGCCTTGGGGGCCAGTGTCCATCTCCGACCCCAGGATGCGGTCGCCGACGCCGATGTGATCATGGCTCTGAGGATCCAGCGCGAAAGGCTTATGGATCCGTTGCTGCCCTCTCTGCGTGAATATTCCACCTTCTTCGGGATCAATCAGAAACTGCTGAAACTGGCTAAGCCGGATGCTCTGATCATGCATCCAGGCCCGATCAACCGGGGTGTAGAGATCGACCCGGCCATAGCTGACGGGCCTAACTCGGTGATCCTTGATCAGGTTACCAACGGGGTGGCGGTGCGGATGGCCCTGCTCTATCTCTTGATGGGAGGCGAATAAGATGGCCGGTTCAGATACCACTAACATGACCTCCGGCTCCTTCCTGCTCGCGAACGGCAGGCTGATTGATCCCCGGAACGGTATAGACGGGCCTGCCGATATTCTGGTTACCGATGGGCGGATCGAAAAAATAATAACCGGTAAAAAAGCCGGGCTTCCTGACGATTGCCGAATCTTTGATCTTAAGGGCCTGTGGATTATGCCTGGATTAATTGACATGCATGTCCATCTCCGGGAGCCGGGCCAAGAGTATAAGGAAACCATCGAAACCGGCAGCAGAGCGGCGGCGGCGGGAGGCTTTACCGCAGTGGCCTGTATGCCGAACACCTCTCCGGTCAATGATTCTGAAGGTGTGACCGCGCTGATCCTGGCCAAAGCGGCCGGTGCTTCCTGTCGGGTTTACCCGGTCGGTTGCATAAGCAGGGGGGCCAAGGGGGAGGAACTTGCCGACTTCGGAGAAATGCAGCAGGCTGGAGTGGTGGCGGTTTCAGATGATGGGATGCCGGTGGTCAACAGTCAGTTATTCAAAAGAGCCCTGGAATATTCTGCCAATTACGATCTGCTGATCATATCCCATTCTGAAGATATCTCCTTGAGCAGGGGCGGGGCCATGAACGAGGGTGAGGTCTCAGTCCGCCTTGGTTTGCGTGGCATCCCGACCGTTGCCGAGACTGTTTCTGTTTATCGGGATCTGGCGATCGCCGAGTATACCGGTCGACCAGTCCATATCGCCCATGTCAGCACTGGCGAAGCGGTGGACCTGATCCGCCGGGCCAAGCAGAAGAAGGTCCAGGTTACAGCCGAGACCGCCCCGCATTATTTCACCCTTACCGACAAAGATGTGGGCGACTATGATAGCAACGCCAAGATGAACCCGCCTCTCAGATCAGAAGAAGACCGGCAGGCGATAATTGCCGGTCTGGTTGATGGGACCCTCGATGCGATCGCCACCGATCATGCCCCCCACAGTCCCCTTGAGAAGGATAAGGAGTTTGATCTTTCTGCCAACGGGATCATCGGCCTGGAAACCTCTCTGCCCTTAACGATGGAGTTGGTGCGGCAGAAGGCCATTGATCCGGTCAAGCTGGTGGAGTTGATGGCAGTTAATCCGGCGACAATTCTGGGGGTTGAGGGAGGAGACTTGAGTCCCGGCAGCAGGGCTGATATTACCGTGCTTGATCCGGGCAAGAGCTTTACTTACAGTGAAAAGGATATTGTTTCAAAAAGCAGGAACTCGCCGTTTATCGGCCGGCAGTTAACCGGCAAGGCGGTGTTGACCATCATGGGTGGTTCAATAACCCACAACGAGTTATAGGGTTTCTCTCTAAGATCAATCTTTGTCGAGCGGCCGACTGTATTTGCAAGCTTTATCAGCGCATTGCAGACGCGGCCCGGTTTTCTTACTCTGTTTTTCGACCAGAAAAGCGGCCCCACAGTCCGGACATTGTTCTTTGACCGGTTTGTCCCAGATCGCAAAGGTGCATTTAGGATAGCGGTTGCAGCTATAGAAAACTTTGCCCCGCTTGGATATTTTCTTGACGATGTCTCCGTCGCAACCTTCCTCTTGGCAAGGCACCCCGGTGCTTTCGGCCTTAATGTGTTTGCAGTCAGGGTAGCCTGAGCAGGCCAGGAACTTCCCGTAGCGGCCATGTTTGTAAACCATTGGCTTGCCGCATTTCTCACATTTCTCCCCTGATTCTTCCGGCTGATCCCGATCAATTGGCACGATCTTACCGTCATCGTCCTTTTTGAAGTCTTGGGTGTGTTTGCAGGCCGGGAAGGTCTCACAGGCCAGGAATTCACCATTACGCCCCCATCTGATGACCATCTTGCCATCACACTGCTGACAGGGGATGTCGGTGGGGATGGTTTCTTTTTTTACAGATTTCATTTCCTGGCGGGCTTTATCCAGGGTCTCCCGGAAGGGTCCGTAAAAGTCTTTAAGGAGCTGCAGCCACTGACGGGAGCCCTCTTCAACCTGATCAAGCTGCTGTTCCATACCGGCCGTGAACTCAACATCCATTATTTTCGGAAAATGTTTGACCAGCAGGCCATT
>CBDVDF010000303.1:0-3316 GCA_965372675.1 uncultured Desulfobacterales bacterium | reverse complement strand
GTCCAGCACTCTGTTGTCGCCAAAGACTATATATTTTATGTCCCGGCTGCCGCAATCGAGCAGCAGGTAACGGTCTTCCTTGATCAGGGCTTCACCGCCCCGGGCCAGGGCGATCAGTTCGTTGAGGTAGGAATCAGAGAACCTTTTGCCATTATGACCGGTGGCCATATCCACCCGGAGGTCCCGTGACAGGTCCTTGGTCGCCTGCACATACGGCTGGGGATCCGGCGCGTCCAGATCGATGAACTTGGAGTAGGAGGTGCCGAAATCTGCCAGGATCATAATTTCACTCCGGACAGTTCCAGAAAGGCCTGGATCTTGGCCCTGGCACTGCTGCCTGTATTGACATCGATATCAAGGTAGAGGGCGTGGGGATGTTTTCTGGCCAGCAGTCTGGCCAGGGCAGTCTTGGCACAGAATGACTGGGCAAAGAATACCGTCGGGATCTCACTGTTGAAATGGGCCTCCATGAGGCCGTCAGCCGGGGTTTTGTTCTCCATGCAGCGGGTCCAGCCGTAGACATGGGTGGTGTCCGGGAAAAGGGAGAGAATGGAAAAATCACGGGGCGGTACTCCCCAGAAACCGGCGGATGGTTGACAGGCCGGGGGCGGATTTTCCATCGCCAGAGGTGATTTAACCATTTCGGTAATCGCCAGGAATTTTTCGGTGGTATTCATCTCGGCCCGGCAAAGGGGCTGGCCGAACGGCTGCTGGTCACTGTTGACGGTGCGGATGATCGGGATATCGAGCCCCTCTTCCAGCACGGTCGCGACATGGAGGGCGCCATCACATTTGCCGGGCCCTACATCAATAAAGATGGCATCAAGCTTCAGGTGCATGGCATTAAGGACGACGGTTCGCAGGACCGCACAGTAGACCCGGGGCAGCATCGCAACCGTACTCTCCATGTCCTCAACGACCAGCATGGCATCGAGATCAAGGATCTCGGCCCGGCATTCATTCAGGTAGCTGATCACCTGCAGCGGCGGCACCCCGACTATCCCGACCCTGGTCATTTTCTGATCATCGAGGATCTTGTCGAGTTCTATATCTGTCGGTGTGAGGTTAGGGATGGTCATAATGGCTGGTCGTTTTGTTTTTTGATCATCAATAGGCCAATGATACCGGTCAGCAGATGGACAGACCATGAAACAAGAAAAGGGCTCAGGCGGTAAGCATTGATCATTGATTGGGATGTACTCCACCAGCCCCAGGAGATGAAGGCCAGCAGGCAACTGAGCGGGATGGCCAGAGAGAGGTCACATCGCCAGCGGCGATTGGCGACCAGCAGGACAGGCAGGCCCAGCAGGACCAGCGGTATGCCTAGAAAAATATAGGACAGACGGCGGTTCAGATATTGCCAGGCGCTTGATCTTTCCTGGTCCTGCTCTCGGACCATGGTGAGCAAATGATCTGAGATCGAAGATTCCTCTTCCTTGTATTTGGGAATGAAGAATTCGTCCGGCCGGTCCGGCAGGAGCATTTCATATGATGAGAAATTGTTGATTTCATAGTTGTTGCCGGGATTGAGTATTTTGAGCTGTCCGTTATTGAATTTCCAGATGCCGTCCCGCCACTCGGCAACCCTGGCGGTGATCTGGAATTTCAGTTCGTAATCCTGGTCCCATTCCGTGTAGTTGAAGCGCTTGAAGCGGCTGTTGTTTTTCGGGGACCTGCTGAATGAGTATATCCCGCGCTCTCCCTTATAGAAGACCATGCCGTTACGCACTACTCCCTGTTGCGCAGAGCGGTTCACCTCTTCGTGCCAGATCCGGTTGGTTTCCCTGATGGTTGAGGGAACGATCCATTCGCCGGCCATCAAAGCCAGAGTCGTAAAGAAGATGGTCGCAAAAATGATCGGGGCAATAATCCTCTTGATGCTGATCCCTCCTGCTTCGAGGGCCATCAACTCCCGGTCCTGATTCATGATGCCGAGGGTTATTACTCCGGCCAGCAGCAGACAAACGGGCAGGAGCTGATCGATGATCAGGGGGATCTTCAGGAGCAGATAGCGGAGCGTCATCGTCACTGATTTGCCGGCTTCGACAAAATTATCGATCTTTTCAACAAAGTCGATCAGCAGATAAATACTGATCAAGGCACTGACTACCATGGCCAGATTTTTGCTGAACTGGAAGAAGATATAGCGGTCGAAGAGGTTCACTTTGCCAACCTCTCAGTCACTCTTTTAGAGAAGTCGATCCCTGAAGAGATCAGCTCGGCGAGGGCATCAAGAGTTCTGACAGAATTCTCCCGGGCGGTGGTTCGGATGACCAACCAGGTAAGGATCGCGAAGATCAGATTCGGTAGCCAGATGATCGGACCGACCGGCAGGCCGGATGTTTCAGCGGTTGATTTGGCGAAGGAGAGCAGAATATTGTAAAGGAAGAAGAACAGGAGGCCAAGGGGCAAACCGAGCTGGCGCCGCCCCGGTCTACTCTGCAGGGCCAAAGGTAGAGCGAGAATGGTCAGGATCAGGCAGCCGACCGGCAATGCCAACCTTTTGTGAAATTCTATCAGCATCGAAATGCTGGCCCGCTGCAGCGCTTCTTTCTGGCTGGGGGTGTTCGCTGCCTTCTGGCGCAATTCGCTTGCTTTCTCAAGGAGCTCTGCCGGTGACAGGTCTTTCTTGTGGGATTTTTTGACCGGAGAGCCTTCGTTGACCGGCAATTGCAGATTGTATGCGCCGAAGTTGATGGTCTGGCTGGAGTCAGAGCTGTTCCGGTGAATGCTGCCGTCTGCAAGTTTAAGTTTGACGGTCATTGTATCGATATCGCTCTCGAGGCTGCCGCTTCTGGCTATGATGGTCAAGGGGTTCTGGTGGTCGCGCTGGTCTGAGATAAAAACACCTTGCCATCTGCCGGTCAATTCGTCGATCCGGTCGACATAGATGACCACGTCCTTGATGTTGTCACTGAAATCATTCGCCCTTATCCCCTGATCGATCTTTTCCTTGGCAAGCTGGTAAAAGGTTTGTTTGAGGTAGACGCTGCTGGCCGGGATAAGCAGGGTTGAAGTCAGAGCGGTGAGGCCGGCAGTAAATATGGCGACCATGACTACCGGGACCAGAAAGCGGTAGAGGCTGATGCCGGATGACTTCAGAGCCAGGATCTCGTTGTCGCCGGTCAAGCGGGTGAAGGCGATTATGACTCCCAGGGTGCTGGTCATCGGGATGGAGAAGAGCAGCAAACCCGGTAGCAGGTAGATACTTATCCGGACGAAATCACTGAAGTCTACGCCGAATCTGAAGATCACATCCAGCAATGAAGACAGCTTGCCCAGAAAGAGGATCGCGTTTATGATCAGCAGGCTGGCA
>CBDVDF010000302.1:0-3319 GCA_965372675.1 uncultured Desulfobacterales bacterium | reverse complement strand
TGCTAGGTTCGAGATGCGAGGGGCGAGGAACTGAAAGTTGTGAACCCTGAACCCTATACCTACAGCCTACACAGCCTTCTAGCATTTAGTCTAAAGCCTTGTTTTGTCTTTTTAATTCTACATTTTTCACTCTACATTCTTAACTGCTGTAACCTCTGAACCCTGAACCCAAAACCTGAGCTTTCAACTAAATATACCACCAGGGGATCGCCATAAGATTATCGTCCAGAGGCAATGGTTGCTCGACGGCGCACAAGATAAGTCCCGGGCCAATATTTTCAGTTGGGAAGCAGGCCCTGAATGCTCCAATCCCGCGGCCATCATTGCGGCTTGGATTACTTTTCGCCTTGATCTCTATTGGATAGAGTCTGCCATTCATCTCAAGAATAAGATCAACTTCAGCGCCGCCGTAGCTGCGAAAATGATAAAGGTTGGGTCGCATGGGCCAGGCCTGCATGGTTTTCATTATTTCCATCACAATATAGGTCTCGAACAGACTTCCCTTGAGAGGGTGGCCGCCAATTGCCTCGGGTGAGCTAATTCTTTGCAGATAACAGAGGAATCCGGTGTCGGAAAAGTATCCTTTGGCTCGTCCGGCTATCTTTTTGACAGCATTGCGAGAAAAAGGAGGGATGGTATGCCAGAGAAAAGTTGCTTCGGCAATTTGGGTCCAGGCCAGGGCTGTTTTTCGGTCTATGCCAAGCTCGCGTCCCAAATGGGTATGGTTGATCTCTTGACTGCTTAAAGCGGCCAGCAGACTGATAAACTGGCCAAATGATTGTAATGAACCAATATTGGCAACAGTTCGTACATCCCGTTCTATATAGGTTTGCAGGTAAGATTCCCAATAATTACTTATCAGGTGGTCAGGTAGCTCCATGATCTTGGGATACCCTCCCTGCCATAATGATGGGTATAACAATGGCACCTGTAAGGTCTCCTGATCAGGTGTTTCCGAACGGCTATTTGATAGCCACGTCTCTAGAAAGGAAGGGTGAATTTCCCCTGATATTTCTCGCCTGGTCATGGGTAACAGGTTAACGACTGCCACTCGTCCGGCCAGGGACTCGGAAATATTCCTGAGTAGCGACAGGTTTTGGGAAGCGCTTAAAATATATTGGCTGTTTTCCCGACGAAGATCGATCCGGCGTTTAATTGGACCCAGCAATTCGGGAGCGTATTGGATTTCGTCCAGAAAGACAGGCGGAGGGTGATTCTGGAGGAAAAACTCCGGGTCAAGCCGGGCATTTTCAATATCGACCACTGGATCAAAGACCACTGACCCCATGCTGTCGCGGAAAAGGTTTTCCACCAGAGTAGATTTGCCGACCTGTCTGGCGCCTAAAACGGCTACCACCGGGTAGTGCCCAAAGAGTTCGGATATCTTATTTTGAATGATTCTTTGTTTGTATGTCTTCATAGTTTTCTGGAATTATAGCAGTTTGACTCCTGTTTTTCAAGGAAACTCTTCATGTTCTTAAACCTTAAACCTTGAACCGGGAACCCTGAACCCTGAACCTTTCCTTTGTCTTTTCACTTTCAGTCCCCCTCGCATCTGAAAGGTCGTCACGATCATAAAGATCTCTCTCTTCGCGTACAGAAGTTTTGGGGTGTTCGAGATGACAGGCTCTGCGGCTGGATCAATTAATTGGTTTATATATTCGCGAGCATCGAAAAGGAATTGTCAAGAATATAGATTTGACCCCATGCACCTTGAGAAACCGAAGGAGTTCAGGTAGGTTTTAAAAGGTCAAAAGCGGATCTGGTCCTTCTTTGCGGATGTTCAGATATTCACCAGTTTTGGTCTCTCTCATGCATTATCCTTGCAATTCAACCACTAGATGTGCTATTTTGCAAAGATGATAGCAAGACAACTCTTTAAATCAGTCGAGAAAAGTCTGCGGGAATCTCCAATTACCGCAATTATTGGCCCGAGACAATGCGGCAAGACAACATTGGCAAGACAATTTGCCAAGGAGCCGTTTGTCCATTTTTTCGACCTGGAAAACCCGGCCGATCGTTTTGCCCTGGAAGATCCTGTTTTGGCTTTACAACAGTATCATGATGAACTGGTTATCATTGCCGAGGCCCAGCGTCTGCCGGAGCTTTTCCCGGCAATCAGGGTGCTTGTAGACCAGGATCGCAAACCGGGGCGATTTCTGCTCCTCGGTTCGGCCACCCCGCACCTGCGACGACAAAGTGCCGAGAGCCTGGCTGGGCGAATTATCACCCTGGAATTAACTCCATTCCTCAACCAGGAAATTAACCCCGCCACAGACAGCCTGGACAGGTTATGGATCCGTGGCGGCTTTCCCCCTGCCTATTTATCTGACAGCGAAACATCCAGTCTGCAATGGAGAATACATTACCTGCGTGCCGTGCTGGAACGAGACTTGGGGTTATTGGGTTTTAATCTGCCGCCGGAAAGGATGTGGCGTTTCCTGCAAATGCTCGCCCATAATCACGGACAGCTCTGGAACAAGGCACAGCTAGCAAGAAGTCTGGATATCGGAGCAGCTACCGCCGGACGATATCTGGACGCCATCCAACAAACACTGCTGGTGCGTCGTTTGCAGCCCTTCCATAAAAATCTCGGCAAGAGATTAATTAAATCGCCGAAGGTGTACATCCGGGACACAGGCCTCTTGCACGCCTTACTGGGTCTAAAAAGTTGGGAACAGTTGCTTGGACATCCCGTCAGGGGGAACTCATGGGAAATCCTGGTAATTGAGCATCTGGCCTCATCTCTTCCCCTTGGCTGGGAGCTGGCATTCTGGCGCACAAGCGGTGGTAGTGAAATTGATCTATTAATGATTTCCGGCGGAAGAGTAGAAATCGCCGTCGAAATAAAGGCTGGATCGGCGCCACGGCCGAGCAGGGGTTTTTATCAGGGCTGCCGAGATCTGCAGCCGGCCGAAGAGTGGGTAATCTACCCGGGCACCCGAATATTCCCACTCAACAAAGGTAAAACAATAGCATTGCCTCTTATGGAGGCAGTGAGGCGTTTGGGGGATCACCTTTAAGCAGAGGCTAGCCCTAGCCCCTCGTACCTCAAACCTCGCATCTCGCTTCTGAAATGTAATCACGATCAAAAAGATCTCTCTCTTTGCGATCAGAAGTTTTGGGGTGTTCGAGATGACATGCCTCGCACCTTCTGTGAAATACATAAAAACCCTACCTGATATTTATTCATATTTGCTTTAATAGTAATCGTTTTCGATGCTTGGGTGTTTTTCTGTCTTTTCGAGGAGCTGGCGACGAGAAATCTTGAACTCGGTTGGTAATTACGGATCAAAAAGATCTCTCATGTTCATTCGAG
>CBDVDF010000301.1:0-3325 GCA_965372675.1 uncultured Desulfobacterales bacterium | reverse complement strand
GATGATATCAATGTCGTGGATCATCAGATCGAGAACCACGTCGACATCCAGGGCCCTGTTCTTAAAGGTATGGATCCGATGCGATTCGATGAAGATAGGCGTGGTCAGGTGTTCTTCCATGGCCAGCAGGGCCGGATTGAATCTTTCCAGGTGACCGACCTGGACGATCCGCTCATTTTCGGCGGCCAGGGCGATAAGCTTGTCAGCTTCATCGATGGTCGTGGTCATCGGTTTTTCAAGCATTATATCGACGCCACTTTCAAGGCAGTCGTGGCCAACCTTATAATGAAGGCTGGTCGGGACTACAATGCTGACCGCATCAACCAGGGGCAGGAGCTCGTGGTAGTCGGTAAAGGCCTTGGTATTGTTGGCTTCGGCAACCGCTCTGGCCGTTTCGCCAATCGTGTCGACAACCCCGACCAGTTCAACATCGTCCATCGCCGCATATTTCTGGGCATGGAACTTGCCCAGATAGCCGGTGCCGATCACTCCGATCCTGGTTTTTGCCATTATAAAATAAGCTCCTGTAGTTAGGGGCCGTTATAAAATTACATGGCCGTTTATAATCATTGCATTACGGCCCCTTATGCCGTTCAAACTATTGATTTGGCCATGTTATTTATTTCCAACGGCTTAGCTGGAGAAAAGAAGAGAGATTAAGCAAAAAAAGCGGAAGGTACAACCTTTTTGTCGGCCGGGCCATGCTATTTAAAGATCTTTGCTGACCGAGCCCGGAGGCCTTACACTGCAAAGTATCTTGCACTTAATTCCTGTCATGATAATATCAGCTGGCATTGGCGGCTAAATGGTTTTTTACTTTCGATCATGTCATTTTTTTGCGGAGGTATAAGTGTCCCTGGAACGAAGTAGCTGGAAAACAAACCTGGGTTTTCTACTGGCCGCGATCGGCTCTGCGATCGGTCTGGGAAATGTATGGCGTTTCAGCTATATGGCCCACCAGTACGGCGGTGGCGCTTTTCTGGTGCCTTACCTGGTCGCCCTGCTGGTTGCCGGCATTCCGATAATGCTCCTCGAATACGGCCTGGGCCATCATGAGAAAGCCTCCTCTCCCTTAAGTTTCCTGCGGGTCAGCCCTCGCTTTGAGTGGCTCGGTTGGTGGATGCCGGTCGTCGCCATGTTCGGGATCATGCTTTACTATTCAGTGATCATCGGCTGGTGCATAAACTATCTGATCTTTTCTTTTTCCCTGGCCTGGGGGCCAGACACCGAGAGCTTCTTTTTTAACGATTTTCTGCAGATTTCCGATTCGGCCGCCTCGCTCGGTGGGATAAGAATGCCTATTCTTTTTTCCACTTTGCTGGTCTGGGTTATCTGCTGGTTTATCTGCTTCCGGGATATTCGTCACGGTATTGAGAAGGCCAGCCTGATCTTCATGCCGCTCCTCTTCCTGTTGACCATAATTATTGTCGGCTGGACCCTCACGCTCGACGGTGCTTCCGAGGCGATTTTCGGCCACTATCTCCACGCCGACTGGACAAAGATCAACCTTTTCGCCAGTGACCCGGATGTCCGCGCTGCGGCCGGCAGTGTCTGGGCGGCTGCTTTCGGCCAGATCTTCTTCACGCTGTCACTTGGCTTCGGCATTATGATCACCTATTCCAGTTATCTGCCGGCAAAAACCGATATCAGTAAAAACGCCTTCATAACCTGTGTAGTAAACTGTGCCTATTCCCTGGTTGCCGGTTTGGCTGTTTTTGGCATTGTCGGTTTCATGGCCCAGAGTCAGGGGGTTGCTTTTGAGGATGCGATCAAAGGCGGGCCGCAACTGGCTTTTGTGGTATACCCCAAAGCAATTTCGTTGTTACCGAGTTTTAATGCATTTTTTGGGGTGATCTTTTTCCTGATGCTGGTAGTGGCCGGTTTAACTTCAGGGGTATCACTGATCGAGGCTTTTTCCTGTTCGATAACCGATAAATTTGACTGGCCGCGCCGCCAGGTCGCAACCGGTGTCTGTATTCTGGGATTTCTGGGCAGTATAATATTTACCAGCCGGGCCGGCCTTTATATCCTGGATATCGCCGATCATTTTATCACCAACTATGGCCTGGTGATCGGCGGTCTGCTCGAATGTCTACTTGTCGGCTGGATCCTCAAGGCCACGGTTTTGCGAAAACACATCAACCGTTTCGGGATCGGCATCCACAAAAGCTGGGAACTGTTCATCAAGTTCACCACCCCGGTCCTGCTGCTTTATCTGCTCTACCTTTCCTTTTCGGCTGATCTTACTAATAATTATGAAGGTTATGCTACCGCTCAACTCCTGATCTATGGGGTCGGCTGGTTGGTAATATGTCTGCTCGTCGCCTTCGGGCTGACTTTTGTGCCCTGGAAACCGGAAAAGAAGCGCCGCCAGCACCATCCCGGGGAGGACGATCTTCTGGTCTGAAAATCAGTTACTTTAACACCTGATCATTGCAGGGCGTGATCCTGGTCCGGGGATCGCGTCCTTTCTTCTTTGCCCACAAACGAGATGGTAAATGCTCCTGGATCGCCCCTTCTGACGATGAAAAAAGTTTATATCTCAACATTAATACTCTTCTTGCTCGCCGTCCTGGTCGCTCTCGCGCCCAGAATGCTTAATTTTGAGCTGATCCGTTCGCAAGTCGCCAAACGATTGTCGGCGGAATCAGGCTGGCAGATAGATGCGGCCCAGCTTAATTTCTACTGGCTTCCCACCCCAAACTTCTCCTTAAAAGACACGACTATAAAGAACGATAATTTCCTGCTGATCCTGCCGGAGACGAGGATATTCCCTTATTGGCGGTCATTACTGGACAAAAAATTCGACCTGAAAGAGATAACCCTGGTCAGACCGGAATTGCAGATCAACTCTCTGAATGGCTCCGCTGGTAAGGGGGAGGGAGACATTCTCTTGCCCAGGGCGCTGATCAATATTGATGATGGTTCGGTGATCTTTAATGACGGGGTGTTTGCTGAAGGGTCACGGAACTACCCACTGGTCCTGTCGGAAATAGATGCCGAAATCCGCCTGACACCTGAGATGGTTGATCTTAAACTGAGCGGTAGTTCGTCTTTCTTCAACTTTGCAGAGATAGACGGGTCTTTTGATCCAGCCGCCCGGAGTTATGGATTTAATTACGAGATCAGAGGCCTGCAGGCCTACAGTTTACTGCCAGCCCTTCTGGATGGAGAACTGCTGCCGGTCGAGAGTACGGTCTCCTTGCGGGGAGAGGTTAACGGTAGCGGCCTGGCAAAATACAAGGCGTCTGTGAGTGGTGATTTTCCCTGTTATGTTACCCCGCCCGGCGACGAGGTTTTCCTGCTGGATTGCGGCAACGTAGAA
>CBDVDF010000300.1:0-3326 GCA_965372675.1 uncultured Desulfobacterales bacterium | reverse complement strand
AAGAGACAGGGGCGAGTCGGTCAGCAGACCCAGAGTGATTGGAGCTATGGAGAATAGATGAACAGATATCTTGAAATATTCCTGGAATTCATCAAGCTCCTGGCCAGGAGCCGGGTGTCGATGGCCGGGTCGGTGGTTGCCACCCTGATATTTCCGGTCCTGATCGTTTCGATCTTTCTGGACATGCAGGGGGTCGTCAATAACCCCTATTTTGCTTTCTTGATCTACATGGTTATGGGGCCATTGTTCCTCGCCGGTCTGGCAACGGTTGCGGTTGGGGTTTTATTCTTCAAAGACCACGAAGAGATCGGCATATTCACCATTGAGTACATCAGAGAGCAGTTGACCATGCCGGGCCGGTTTATCCGGATCAGGCGGCTTATCTACTTCTCGACCGGTCTGTTCCTTTTTACCGCCACCGTGATCTGGCTGGTTTCGTATACCGGCTTTAAATACACTGAGACTACAGGTTTCTGCGGGCAGTTCTGTCATAGTGTCATGGAGCCCGAGTATATTACCTATCAGAATTCCCCCCATTCCAGGATCGCTTGTGTTGATTGTCATATCAGTGGTAGTTCAGATCTGGTCACTCGCTCGAAGATGTCCGGCCTGAAGATGATCTATGCGACTGTTTTTGATGACTTCGAGCGACCGCTAAAGAATCCCGAGCACCCCCTGCGGCCCAGTCGGGAGGTCTGTGAGCAATGTCATCGTCCGGAGGTGTTCCATGGCGACAAGTTGTATGTAAAGGATATTTTCCTGCCCGATGAGCATAACACCCATGTTCAGACCGTACTGCTGATGAGGGTCGGGGCCGGGGGCTTTCGAGAGCACACGGCCGGTGGGATTCACTGGCATGTTTCGCCGACCCACCAGGTCTATTATCAGGCCGGCGAAAATGATGATGATCCATTTGGTCGCATCAAGCTGATTGATCATGATGGTTCGACCCAGATCTTTGATCGTCAGAGCCGGAATGATCAACCATCAGCCAACACGGAGTTTCGCTTGATGGATTGCATGGATTGCCATAACCGTCCCACCCACGTCTTCCTCTCTCCGGGAGAGGCTCTGGATAGGAAGATGTCCGTAGGGGTTATTCCCCGGGATCTGCCTTTCATCAAAAAGGTGGCCCTGGAAGTGATCCAGGTTCAATACCCTGATAAAGTTCAGGCCAGGAAGAAGATAGCTGCCACGATCGAGGCTTGGTACCGCAAGAATGAGCCTGAAGTTTATCGGCTGCGGTATGCTGATCTGGAAAAGGCGGCCAATGGAGCGTTCAAGGCCTGGTCCGAAAATGTTTTCCCGCAAATGGCAATAGGCTGGGGCACCTATCAGAGCAATATCGGCCACCGGGATGATGAGCATGGCTGTTTCCGTTGCCATCAGGATGATTACAAGACGGAGGCTGGCCGGGAGATCTCCAGCAACTGTGACCTCTGTCATTACATCCTGGCAGATCGTGAACCTTCGCCGGACATCATGCAGGTCCTGCATGGTGGCGGGCTGACCAACAGGTAGGGTTTTTCCGTAATTAGTGAAACTGGTTGACTTTGAGTTGCTGCTGATAGTTAATTTAAGATGCCATGGCAAACATTTTGCCAGCAGTGGCAAGTATCGTCTTTTTGTGAATTGGAATTATAAACCGGATAAGGGAAAATATGGATTCTCGGGAAAGGGCTAAACTTCTGGTTGAAGAAGCTGAGGCTTTGACTGCTACAGATCTCAGGGCAGCACTGAATAAATTACGCGAGGCTATCCTGGTCGATCCGGATTATCCGGAACTCGAGGACGAAATATTCCTCCGCGAGGATGCAATTTCCAAACTGGATGGGGTTCTCGAGTATATCGTCGTCCTGTTGCGGGAAGGGAAGGAATATAATGCCTGCCAGATGTTAAAAGATCTGCCAGAAAATTATGTGATCCAGGACAAGAGTGGTCTGGTCAGGGGTCTTACAGAAAACATCGCCAAAGTAGAAAAGTTGATCATCGAGGCCCGGGGGCTGCCAAAAAAGGAAGGCGCTAAAGCCCTGGAGATCCTGGAGAAGGCCAACAAGCTGCTGCCCGACTATCCCGGTCTTAAGAAAGAACTGGAAAACTTTTCGGCCATGTCGAAACAGCGTGGTGTCTATCTGAATGCCATTGTTACGGCTTTAAAGGACGAAGAGGATATCGGCAAGGCCAGAAAACTGCTCGATGAGTTCAGGAAGGCTTATCCGACAGACACCAGTATTGGTAAATGCGAAGCCGCGATCAGGAACAAGGACAGGGAGCTTGATCAGAAACGGAGTGTCAGGAAAGGTTTTATCAAACGGGTCGCGGCCGCCTTGCTTGTCCTGGCGCTGGTGGTCGGCTATGGTTCCTACGAGATAAAAATGATCACTGCCGCCTCCGGGCAATGGAGGGTCGTAAGCAAGTTGCTGGCGGAGAAAAAATTCAGCGCAACCCAGGCCGGGTGCCGGGAAGTTTTGGGGAAACTCGATAAGGTCAGGATCCTTTTCCAGGGGCGCAAACAAGAGCTGTTGATCGAGATCGAACAGGTACTGAGTTCCGAGGTGGTGATCCAGGGGGCGGAAGGGAAGATCCTTTTCGACGGTGATTATATTCCCGAGAGATATCTTGCCAAAGCGCAGGGGATCAAGAAGATCATTCAGGACGCAGAGGCTACGGTCAAGACCGGTGCTTATTTTACTGCCATCAAACAATACGAATTGGCCCTTCTGAAAACCGAGAAAATAGAGGATGAGCTGGGTAAAGAGATCGCCGCCGGCATCCGTCTATCCATCAAAGACTGTTATGTGGGGATCGTCAGGGACCAGCTCAACAAGTCAGCGGCGCTTCATGCCACCGGTTCATATGATATAGCTTTGCTCAAGGTTGAAGGGGTCATGACTGAAGCAAAGGCGCACGGTATTACAAAAAAAGCGCCGGTCTATAATGAAGCTATAAAACTGCGCCGGAAGATCGTCCGGAGTAAGCTGAATAACCTCGTTGCTTCCGGAGACAAGCTTTTCTCTATCCGTTCATATGAGGTGGCAATTAGGGCCTACGGAAAGGCCCTGACCTTTGCCAAACAGGAGAAGCTCTCCGATAAGGGCTTTGAGAAGAAGATCAATCGGCTGATCAAGAAGAGTAAGGTCAATACTCTGCTGGTCAAGGGGAATGAGTTATTTAGTGCAGAGAAATGGCAGGAGGCGGGACGCTCACTTAAAAAAGGACTGGATCTGGCTAAAAAATACAAGCTCACAGACCTGCCTCTGGTCAAAAAATCCCGGGTGAAGTACATCCAGGCCGGCTAGAGGTTCGTAGTTGCGGAGCGGGATCGT
>CBDVDF010000299.1:0-3332 GCA_965372675.1 uncultured Desulfobacterales bacterium | reverse complement strand
CCGCCTGGAAAGCGGGGCAGTAGGGCGATCGCATTAACGACCCCAGATCACCCAGATCCCAGAGTTATTGCTTTGATAAGCACTGATTAAGTGTGAAAATTAAATATAGATTACCAATTGCAAGGAAAGTGATTACCTTGAAGGAGTTGCTGGTATGAATTTCCGCTGGCAATAATTTAACCACCCTCAGGTGATCAGGTCATCTGTGCAAGATACAATTTCTTGAAAACCTCTCCTTGATGATGTCGTGTTATGCACTGAAGTTTATTCTTACTAATCCTAGTCACACCTTTTGGGTTCACCATGAAAAAAACGTTTAAATTGTCCCACCCTAAGATCAAGCTTCCAAGGCTTGTTGAAGCGATCAAATATGAAGTTAAAAAATATATAAAAAGAGAACGCAGAAAGGCTCTACCCCCGGAAGTCGATTTTTGGGATTTTGACTGCCGGTTCGGTGATGATGAAGCAAGTAGCGAAGTTATTCATCTGTCCGCCATAAATAAGTCCATTTCCCAGGCCGAAGCAAAACAGCTTGAATCCTTTTATTTGGAAATTCTGGTTAAACCGGGCCATCGAAGCAAGAAAGCCATGGAGGAGTCGCAAATAGTTATCGATGATGACTTTTAGGCCTCATCTTTTAAGGCGGATACCGACTCGTTCGACAGCCGTCCCTTATTGGGGTGTTATATTGCTTTATATCCTTCCGTCTTTTAAGGAAGTGCATACCGTATTAAAGCTGGAAAGCTAAAGATAACCGCCAATTGGCAAGAGAAGATGAGCGATAAGGAAATCATAGAATTAACCCCGTTTCGGGTCGATCTGACCCGGGCCATGGCTCGCCGTGGCGAGCGCCTACTGGCTTCGACCGACCTGGCCGCTGAGGTCGCCGACCTTGAACCCCTGGAAGCATACTATATCGTCAGGGAGATCGGCCTTGACCAGGCCCTGCCCATACTTCTTGAGCTCAGCCAGGAACAACTGGAGGCCTGTGTCGATCTGGACGGCTGGAACCGCTACGAATTTGCGGCCGAAAATCTTGACGATTGGTTGAAGGCCTATGCGCTGGCCGGCCCCCAAGCCCTGGCGAAGTCTTTTTTTTCCCTGAGCTATGTGGTCCAGCTCCTCTTTTTAAGCCAGACCGTCACGGTCTATGATCCTGATACTGACCAGATCCCGCCAGAAGACAAGGAGCAGGAGACGCCTCGGGTCGTCACCCCGGACGGATTCTTTACTCTCGAGCTGAAGACCGAACTGGCCCTGAAGATCCATCCCTATACTTTGCTGGATGCCCTGTACCAGTATGATCCTACCGCAGCCCACCAACTCCTGCGCGGGGTTCGCGTCGATCTGTCGACTCAGCTCGAAGAGGAGGCCTTGCGCTTTCGCAACGACCGCATGCAGGATCTCGGCTTTGCTGGCCCGGACGAGGCCGTGGTCCTTTTCTCCCAGCCCGCCGCCGGGCAGCCTCTAGCCGGGCGCCGGTCTCAGAATTTGCTGGACAGCGGCCACATCCGGTTGCCGTCGGTGTATGCCGTACCTTTGAGCTCAACCACCTTATTAGAGCAGGCCCTGTCTTTGATCACTGACCAGGAAAGCCTCTCTCGCCTGGAGCAGGAGATAGTCTGGGCCATCAATAGTGCGATCATCGCCTATGGTGAAAAAACGCAGGATATAAAGCAGATCTCCGACATTGCCGAACGGGTGCGGGACACCATTTCCCTGGGACTGGAAGCATTGTTGGTCCAACAGGAGCCCAACACCCCGCTGGACGGTTCCGCCGCAGTCAAGGCCTCTGACCTCCTCGATCGTTGGTCCATCACCGATCTCTTCCGGCACGGGTTTGCGGCGACCATGGCTCTTCAGCAGGAAGTGCAGCAGGCCCTGCGTGAACCAGATTTTCGGGGCTGGTTTGAGTTGGCTGATACGGAACAGTCTGAACAGGCGGATGAGATGGCTGATCGGCTGGATCGCGCCTTTGTCAGCGCCCTGCACGGCCAACATCCTTTGCGCGGTGGTTTTGATCCGACCGATACCGGGAGCGTCAAGGCTTTTGCCTGCCTCGCCGATGTCAAAACCGCCCAGGTTCGCCTGAAACAGCTGTTCAGCAGGATCAGCGGCTGAGCGTTGAAATCCTTGAGGCCATATTTAAAACTCGGCACGGTTTCCGGCCCGGGGTCGGTCCGCGCTAAGTAGCTGAAATAACTGCAAGTCATTGTCGGAAGCATGGCTTTTCAGGGGCTATAATGAAGTTTTAAAGGCCACAAACGCAAATATAGAATTACGTAAGACGGGGGGGCATTCCGGCCTTTAAGTTAAGACGAAACAGGCTGGTATCCAGAGATGCGTTATTGGTGTATGTCGCCGCGCCAGCGGGGTAAAGCGTTCTTGTCATGCTACCCTGACAGGATTTTTGCGATATGTGCTGCTGGGTTCGCCGTTAACATAGATGCCTTCCAGATAGGCGAGTTTTCTTGGCAGTTGTTGCACCGTGCCTCTGGTAATCAGAAATGTTGCTTGCCGCCCGACCGTAAGCGTTCCCAGCTTCTCCATGCCGAAAAATCTGGCTCCATTCTCCGAGGCGCAGCGGATGGTCTCTTCCCGTGAATAGCCGGCCTTGATGAACAGTTTCATTTCCTCGACCATCGACTCGCCATGGAGTATGCCACCACTGCCAGCACCGGTTCCGACAGCGGTTGTCAGGCCCAGTTCTCTGGCAAAACGCAGTTGCGTTAGTTGTTGGGCGAGCATCTTCTGCCAAAAGGCCTTGGCGCCGGGGACCGGCTTTCCCGGAGCTACATAGCGGGTGGAGAAACGGCAACAGACACTGCCGCCGGAGCTCGCTCCGTCCAGGCCATTCCTGGCCCGCAGGAGGTTGGGAATCCACAGGACATTGTTCTGCGCCATTTTCCTGAGATTGGCTTCGCCCATATCATATCCCTGTTCGATGGCATCGCAGCCCGCCTCAAGTGCTTCTTCCACCTGTTGTCGGCCATTGGCCACCACTACCGCCTTTTTCCTGCCTTTGTGCTGTAGAATGCGGTCCAACTCTTCATTAGTAAGTTGGGGGTCCGGGGCTTCCTTGTCTTCGATACTGGCGGAATAACCTATTTTAAGAAAATCGCCGTCTCGGCCTGATCTTCTAATCTCAATTATGCTCCCCGGCGCTATCCGCTCCTGGTAACCTGCCAGCAGGTCGGTTATCTCGTCGCTGTCGGCCACTCCCAGCACTCCGTGGGTATGGCAATCGCGGATATGCTGCTCTAACATGGCTGTTTTTTTCGCCAGGCTGGCCTCTTCAGCGGCTAACCGCACTTTCCTGTCAACGGATGGCG
>CBDVDF010000298.1:0-3360 GCA_965372675.1 uncultured Desulfobacterales bacterium | reverse complement strand
CCAGCTGCTCGAGGACCGTGAATTGATCACAGAGGAGATCGAGGTCTTTTACCGTAAAAACGATATCGACAGTATCCTTGGTTTTCTGCGCAGTCTGGATGATCCGGGTAACCAGATGATGGTCGGGTCGACCCCGGCATTCGGGACCGATAGTCTGAAAAAGAAGATGGAGGTGACCTCGCCGGCCCCGGTGGAGAGTTCCCTGCCGATATTCCCGCCCCTTGTCCCGTTACCTCAGATCAAGAGACAGATGAAAAAACTTGCCGAACAGGCCCTGATCAACCATCCTGACGGCTTTGAGTTGAATCGTTGAGTGAAAAGGAGCAGGATCACACCTGCTTTTCTTTTATTACGCTATGAGCCCAGATCCTAATTTTGCCAACCTGACCTTGTCCATTATGGCGTTGATCGGCGGTCTTGTCCTGCTGGTGGCCGGAGGAGAGGGGCTGGTCTCCGGCGCTTCGAAGTTTGCCTTGCGGCATGGTATGCGGCCGATGGTGGTCGGCCTGACCATCGTCGCCTTCGGCACCTCTACCCCGGAGCTGTTCGTCAGCATCAGCGCCGCCGTGCACGACCACGTCGATATCATGATCGGCAATGTGATCGGCAGCAATATTGCCAATGTGGGTCTGGTCCTGGCCTGTGCCGCCATTCTGCGGGCGGTACCGGTCAAGTTTGCAAGTATCAGGAGAGAACTTTTCCTGGTGCTTGGTGCCAGTTTGCTGGTGTTGCTGATCGCGTCCAGCGGTTACTTTCATCGGGTTTTCGGGTTGCTCTTTATGGTCAGCCTGGTCTGGTATACCGTCAATGCCTGCCGCCGAGGGAAAAATGGTGATGATGGTGACAGCCTTGTTGATGAACTCCTCGATCATGAATCCAATCTGAAGATCCTCGGCCTGCAGGTCGGCGGCTTGCTGTTGCTGGTCGCAGGTTCTTTTCTCTTTATTGATGGTGCGGTTGATGTGGCTGGCTATCTGGGGGTATCGGATCTGGTGATCGGCCTGACGGTGGCGGCGGTGGGGACCTCCCTGCCGGAGTTGGCTTCTTCCCTGGCGGCGGTCAGGCGCCGACAGAGCGAGATTCTGGTCGGTAATATTGTCGGCAGTAACATGTTTAATCTGATGATGGTCATGGGCGGCACGGCGATGGTCAGGCCTTTTGCTCTGGATGGTTCCCTGCTGACCAGGGACCTGCCGGTAATGATCCTCTTCACTGCGGTGCTGGTCCCGATCCTGGCTATTCGACACCAGTTGGACCGGTCGGTCGGAGGCCTGTTCTTGCTGGGCTATTGTGCATATATATATATTGTGGTTTAAGGGGTGTGTTTTCCCTGCTCTTAATCCAGTAATCAAAGGAGTTGTTGCAAGATGGAAAACCGATATGAAGATCAGGAGGCCCGGCGCTATATCGATAAATATGGCGAGGTGGCGGCAGATCTGGCTATCCGGGTCTATACCTCGAGGTTGATCGGGGCCGAAACCGAACTGGTCCTGCATGGCGGCGGCAACACTTCGGTCAAGACCAGCATCACCAATATCCTCGGTGAAAAAATTGAGGTGATCTGTGTCAAGGGTAGTGGCTGGGATCTGGGGGACATTGAGCCGCAGGGCTTACCAGCCCTTGATCTCGAATATCTGCGTAAGTTACGGGTCCTGGAGGATCTCTCCGACGAGGAGATGGTCAATCAGTTTCGCACCCACCTGCTGGACGCCTCCTCTCCAACCCCTTCGATCGAGACCCTGGTCCACGCCTTTCTGCCCCATAAATTTATCGACCACACCCACGCTGATGCCATTGTCACTCTGACCAATCAACCGGACGCGGAACGGCTGCTGCGTGAGTCCCTTGGTGAAAAAATCGCTGTTTTACCCTTTATCATGCCGGGCTTCCCCCTGGCCCTGGCAATGGCCGATCTTTGCGAAAAGAACCCCGAGGCAGAGGCGATTATCCTGATGAATCATGGTATTTTCACCTTCGGCGAGGAAGGGCGGATTGCCTATGAAAGGATGATCGATTACGTCAGCCGGGCCGAAGAGTATATTGCCAAACAATATTCACCTACTAAAGCTGCTCCTGTTCCGGTCCCTGATCTCGATCTGGTTCTTCCCCTTTTGCGGGGAGCGCTCAGTCAGGCCGATAACGGTAACAGCCCGGCCCATTTCAGCCTCGATCTTCGTGACGGGGACGAGATCGTCGCCGCCCTGGCCCGTGCCGATGCAAAACAATTGCTGGTCTCCGGGGTGTTGACCCCCGATCATGTAATTCGGACCAAAAATTACCCGCTCTATCTCGATTTTACCGGCCTGGCAGCTGAAGACGACATTGCTGTCGCGATCGGCAAGGCAATAGAGGCCTATCAGCAACAATACATCAGCTATTTTGATGAACAGGTCAGGGCGAAAAAGGTCGATAAGGTCCGTCTTGACTCAATGCCCAGGGTGATCCTGATCCGTGGTTTGGGGCTGATCGGGGTCGGGGCAAATCCCAAATCAGCAGGGATCGCCGCCGACATTGCCGAACACACGGTGCTGGCCAAGCTGCAGGCCGCTGCGGTGGGCAGTTTCCGAGAGCTTGAAGAGCATTTTATTTTTGATATGGAGTATTGGAGTCTCGAGCAGGCCAAGCTGGGCAAAGGCTCAGCATTACCGTTACAAGGGCGCGCGGCCCTGGTTACCGGCGGTGGTGGGGCGATCGCCATGGGGATCGCCCGCCAGCTTCTCAAGGCCGGAGCCCGGGTTTATCTGAGTGATATTGATGAAGGACGTCTCCGGACCTCCTGCGCCAAGCTGGCGGAAAGATTCGGCCCAGCTATGGTGCGGTCGCTGCTGATGGATGTGACGACTGGTGACTCGGTTGCTGCCGGCCTGGCCCAGATTGTCAGGGAAAACGGTGGCCTAGATATTCTGGTGCCCAACGCCGGGGTGGCCCATGTCGCCCGTCTGGAAGATCTGGATGAGGAGAAGTTTGACTTGGTCCTTAACGTCAATCTGAAGGGAGTTTTTCAGGTGATTAAGGCTGCAGTGCCGTTATTCCGGCGCCAGGGTATGGGCGGCAGTATCATCATTAACAGCTCTAAAAATGTTTTTGATCCGGGCGCCGCCTTCGGTGCTTATAGTTCTTCCAAGGCCGGGGCCCATCAACTGGGCAAGATCGCTGCCCTGGAACTGGCTGAGCTCGGGGTGCGGGTTAACATGATCAATGCCGATGCCATTTTCGATGACGAGGGAGTGTCCTCAGGGCTTTGGGATGTGATCGGTCCGGACCGGATGAAATCGCGAAATCTCGACCCGCAAGGTTTGAAAGAATATTACCGGCAGCGGAACTTGTTAAAGACGACAGTAACGGCCGATCATGTCGGCC
>CBDVDF010000297.1:0-3381 GCA_965372675.1 uncultured Desulfobacterales bacterium | reverse complement strand
GGAATAACGACCACCTCGGGGAAAACTGGGCCATGGGTCTGATCCCGACCAGTGTCGAGAACGGCAGCATCTCCGGCCGGATCGTTGACCTGCAGGGGAGGATAAATCTCAACAACCTCAGCGCCGGCAACCAACAATACAGCAGCCAGACCCAGGATATCCTCGAGCGCCTCTTTAACAGCTGCGAAGTCGAGAGCCCTTACAACACGGTCCTGGCCTTGGCCGACTGGCTCGACCCGGACAGTGAAACCAGGCCCGGCGGCGCCGAAGACCAGACCTACCTCCTCCGGCAGCCGGCTTACCGGACCGGTAACCGCCTGATGATCAGCCCTACCGAATTAATGCTGGTCGAAGGAATAAGCCCGGACAACTATCAATGCCTGGCCGACCAGATCACCACCCTGCGAGTTGCCACGATGATAAACATCAATACCGCCAACGCCATGGTCATCGCCTCCCTGGTGGGCACCATAACCCTTGCCGACGCAGAAGAGATCGTCAGGGACCGACCGGACAACGGTTACGCGAACGAGGCCGACTTTCTTGCTCATCCGGTCCTGGCCGGCACCGGGGCAAACTCGAACGGCATCGCCCTGGCCAGTAATTTTTTCCTGGTCCAGGGAGATGCCTTTTTCGGAAATGCAGAGATCCACCTGAACACGGTCCTGGCCCGGAAACCGGCAACGGTTGAAATACTGGGCAGAAGCGTCGGAACATATTAGAATGAACCCTGTCATGGAAAAATACTTTCTATACCTGGGGCCGAAGGCTCCTGCCGAAGTCAGCTGGGCAACCCAACCGGAGTACGGCCAGCTTAAATCAGGGCAGGGCTCTCTGCAGGAGGTCGCCGCCATCATGCGCGACCGGGAAGTCGTGGTCATCGTCCCGGGCCCGGAAGTCCTGCATACCGAAGCAGCAGTCCCGCGCCACCACCGCCGGCTGCTCCTGAAAAGCATCCCTTATATTCTCGAAGAGAGTCTGGCCGAGGAGATCGAGCTACTGCAATTTGCCACCGGTCCGGTCGACCAAGAGGATGTAGTCCCGGTCGCAGTGGTCAGCCGGGAGCGCATGGATGCCTGGTTGGCCATGCTGGAAGAAAACGCCATTACCGCAACAAGGATGGTGCCGGCAGCCCTGACCGTTCCCCTCGATTCCGGACGATGGAGCCTGGTATTGAACACCAACCAGTTCCTCCTCCGGCAAGGAACTTGGCAGGCCTGGGCTGGTGATATCCGCGACCTGCCCCGTTACCTGGCGACTGAAGAGAACCGGCTCAACACCACCAAAGTGCAATTATTCACCGCTCCCGGAGCTATAGATCCCGCAGAACTACCTGCCACCATAGAGATCACCGCAACCACAGAAAAAAGCCTGATCGAAGTTATGGCCGAAGGTTACAACGAAGAGACTTCTCTCGATCTTCTCCAGGGCGATTACAGCCCCCGCGCCCAATGGCGGGAACTCTGGCATAACTGGCGGTTACCCCTGGTTGCGGCCGCAATTATCTGCCTCGTGACTGTTAGCGGTTCTCTGGTTGAATATTTTAACCAGAAAGAGGTCAGTGAGGACCTGGACCGGCAGATCAGGGCTGTCTACCTTAATACCTTCCCCGACAGCCGTAGAATTGTTAATCCCAGAGCACAGATGAAGCAAAAGCTGGCCGAACTGCAGAAAACCGCCGGCCGCCAAGGAGTCTTTTTTGCCCTCCATGACAAAATATCCCGACTGCTGACCGACGCTGACGGGTTTTCCCTTAATATCCTGAGATTTAAAAATAACCGTTTCGAATTTGATTTTGAGGTTCGAGACCTGCAAACACTCGACAAGCTTAAACAGCAGTTGGCCGAGACCCCCGAAGTTGTGGTGGAGATCAGGAATGTCGAATCTGCCCGGAACCGGGTAAAAGCAAGGATCCAGATAAAGCCAGGAGATAAGAAATGAACTTCTGGGCGAAATTAAGCAAAAAAGAAAAGATCACCGTCGGTGGAGGTGCAACCCTGCTCTTGGCAGCCCTGCTTTATTTCCTGCTAATCGCCCCCTTCCGGGGCCAGTTGGCCGACATTAGGGCATCGCTGCCGGCCAAGAAGGCCGATCTGGCCTGGATGCAGAACGCGGCTCTGCAGGCTGAGCAACTGAAAAATTCAGAGATCGATACGGGACAGATCTCCCCCCTCAAGCTGATCGACATCAGCGCCAGACAATTCAGGATCGCCGATAACCTTAAAAGGATCGACCCGGGCGAGAACAAGCGGATAAAAGTCTGGTTCGAAGACCTGATCTTTGTTGACCTGATGAGTTTCCTGAGAAAACTCGATCGGGAACATCGCATTGAAGTGGTAAGTCTCACCGCTGAAAAGCTCAATAACCCCGGCCGGGTAAATGCCAGGGTAACATTCAGAACCGGCCGCTAGCCCGGAAATTTCATGATAATGAAAGAACTTAAACCATGGCTGATCATCACAGCCGTATTCTACCTGTTCTTCCTGTTCTGGAGTCTGCCGGCCGACCGGGTTCTCTCCCTCCTGGCCAAGCGGGACCTGGTGCCGAACCAGCTAATTCTGAGCAACAACTTGCAGGGGAGCTGGCATCACGGCCAGACCACCGGAGTCCATTTCGGCGGAGTAGAAATAACCGAACTTAACTGGCGGCTGCAACCGGCCCACCTCCTGCTCGGCCGCCTGCAATTTGCTATGGACTGCGACCTGTCGGAAGGAGAGAGCTCCTGGACCCTGCGGCTCAGCCCCAGCACCCTGGCCATAAAGCGATTGCAGGGGAAGATCCCCGCTGCTACTCTTGGCCGAACACTACCCGGTTTTATACTGACAGGCTCGCTGCAGGCAGAGAACATCAGCCTAACTATCCAGGACGGATTCCTGAAAGACGCCACCGGCCGGGCCAGTTGGAGCGAAGCCGGCCTCGGTTCACCATATAATATGAACATTGGCGGCCTGGTCCTTGACCTGGAAACCGACCCAACCGGAATCAGGGCCCTGATCAGTGATACCGGCGGCCCTTTACAGGCTGGCATTATCGGTCGTCTGGTGCAAGACGGGAATTACACCTTTGATGGTACGATCAGCGCCAGGCAGGGAAGCCCACCGGATCTGGCCACTTTTCTGCAGCTCTTCGGTCGACCGGGCAGTGACGGCCTGATCCGGGTCTCTTTTAATGGCCACCTGCCCCGGCTTAAGTGAGTTTTGTGGTTACCCAAAAACATGCTTTCAATTCGTCACAAGGATAAACACAGATGAAAAAATCGCCCCTCTTGCACCAGCAAGGATTTACCCTGATCGAGATCATGGTGGTCGTAGTGATCATCAGCATTCTCGCGGCCCTTATCGTCCCGAAGATCATGGACCGACCGGACGACGCCCGGATAGT
>CBDVDF010000296.1:0-3381 GCA_965372675.1 uncultured Desulfobacterales bacterium | reverse complement strand
CCAGGCGGTCATAAAAAGCTCTCTCTTAACGATGAAAATGCTTGCGGGCCAAATTACTCAACTTAACAGCTCAATCGATGAATACGAACAGGAGCTGAAAACCTTATACGACAACCATCCAGACAAAGACATCTTTGACAGTTTCCCTGGTTCGGGTGATGCCCTTGGCCTACGCCTTTTAGCTGCCTGGGGAAGTGATCGGGACCGTCATGACTCTGCAAACAGTATGCAGAAGTTTTCAGGTACAGCGCCTGTAACTAGAGCAAGCGGCAAATCAAAAATTGTCATGCGCAGACTTGCCTGCCCGACCTTTTTATTACAAACTTTCCATGAGTTTGCCAATTGCTCACGGAGAGCTTCAGCATGGGCTCAGGCTTACTACGAAATGCTACGTGACCACGGGAAAAGCCACCATACCGCTGTTCGAGCATTGGCCTTCAAATGGATTAGGATCATGTTCCGTTGTTGGCAGGACCGAACAAAGTATGATGAGGTCAAATATCTGCAGGCATTAAAAAGATCAAATTCTCCTTTGCGAGGGTATCTTTAAACTTGACGGAACAACTCAGAAGTCTTGAGGGTATAAACTGTGCGACGCGGCAGGTAAGCGACCGAAGGCAGATTCCGATCTCCTGCCCTGGCTTCTTGAATTATTTTGTTGCTAAATTGTTGAGATTGCTTCACTTCGTTCGCAATGACCCTTTTTTGGGCTGAGACTTAAGTGTAATCAGGATTCTTTTTGACATCCAAGCCCAAAGGGGTTAATTCTTGCTGTTCATTCGCATCTGGTCAAGCTGTACCACTGCCTGAAGAGATATCTTTGCAAAACGGGTCTGCTGATCCGTAGAACAGAAAGGTCAACTTTATGAAAACTATCAAGGTCGGACTCATCGGTTTTGGCACGGTCGGCAGCGGTACCGCCGAAGTTCTTCATCAACAGGCAAGCCGCCTGGAAGAGCGTATCGGCCATCGGATTCGCCTCGCCACCGTTGCCGATATATATGTAGAAGAGCTGCCCGCCCATCTGGGCGACGTCAAGCTCACCAAGGATGTCGAGGATATCTTTAACGACCCGGAAATTGATATCGTCATCGAGTTGATCGGTGGTATCGAGCCGGCCAAGACCTTTATCCTTAAGGCGATCGCCAGTGGTAAGCACGTGGTCACCGCCAACAAGGCCCTGATCTCCCTGCATGGCATGGAGATCTTTAATGCTGCGGCGGAAAAAGGAGTGGAGGTCGGCTTTGAGGCCAGTGTCGGTGGCGGCATCCCGGTGATCAAGGCCCTCAAAGAGGGGCTGGTCGCCAACAAGATCCTCTCGATCATGGGGATCCTCAATGGCACCGGCAACTATATTCTCAACAAAATGACCGACGAGGGTGCCTCCTTTGACGAAGTTCTGGCCGAGGCCCAGGCCATCGGTTATGCCGAGGCCGATCCGACCTATGACGTGGAGGGGATCGATACCGCCCATAAGCTGGTGATCCTGATGACCATGGCCTACGGTATGCACGTCAAACTGGAAGACATCACTACCGAGGGGATCACTGCCATCGAGCCGATCGATATCGAGTTCGCCCGCGAATTCGGTTATCGGATCAAGTTGCTGGCCGTCAGTATAAATCACGGCGATCATGTTGAGGCCAGGGTCCATCCGACCATGGTGCCGGAACGGCATATGCTGGCCAATATCGGCGGCGCCTACAACGGCATTTATTTCACCGGTGATATGGTCGGTAATGTCCTGCTTTATGGACTGGGGGCCGGTAAGGTGCCGACCGGTAGCGCCGTGGTTGCCGATGTGGTCGATATAGCCCGTAACATTATTTATGATTCGGTCAATCGGGTGCCGAGCCTCTCATATCTGCCGGGTAATATCAAACCAGGCCGGATCACCCCGATAGACGAAATTCGCTGCCCATACTATTTAAGGATCTCGGCCCTGGACATCCCCGGGGTTCTCTCAACCCTGGCCGGTATCCTCGGTAAGAACGGCATAAGTATCGAGTCGGTGCTCCAGCACGGACGTCAGAAAGGCGGCATGGTGCCGGTGGTTATCCGCACCTATGAGGCGAGTGAGTCCTCGGTCCAGGCGGCCCTGAATGAAATAGACAGTCTGGATATCTGTCCGGCAAAGACCGTCAAGATCCGCATCCTTCAGGACGAAGAAGAGTAGTTCCAGTAATATCCATTTCCGGGCTAGGATGTCATTTCGAGGAGCACGCGACGAGAAATCTTAAAAGGATCTCTCTGGCAAACCGGTTGATATAACAACCTCGCATCTGAAAGGTAGTTACGATCCAGAAAGATCTCTCTCTTCGATCGAGATGACATGGCTGCCAGCGAAAACGGAAAAGTTAATAAGAATAACACAACTTAACTTCTGGGAAGTATTATTGAAATGGCGAAGGTTAAGACCGTAATCCTGATCGGTGATGGCATGGGTGACCTGCCCATTGCCGAGCTTGGCGGTAAAACACCGCTTGAGTATGTCGATACCCCGGCGATGGATTTTGTCGCTTCCCACGGGGAACTGTCTCTTTTACGTACCGTGCCGGACGGATTTCCTCCCGGCAGCGATGTGGCCAACCTCTCCCTGCTCGGTTACCGTCCCCAAGAGTTCTACTCCGGAAGGGCGCCTTTGGAAGCAGCCAGCATGGGTGTTGATCTTGGCCCCCGTGACATTGCTTTTCGCTGTAACCTGGTGACCATTGATCAAGATGGTGACGGTGGGGTGGTGATGGTCGATTACAGTGGTGGTCATATCTCTACCCCGGAGGCCCGCCAGCTGATCAGTGAACTTGATAAACAGCTGGGTAACAGCAAGCTTCGCTTCCATGGCGGAGTGAGCTATCGTCACCTGCTGGTCGTTGAAGATGGCCCGGAGCATTTGGCCACCGAACCTCCCCATGATCATACCGGTCAGCCGGTCACCGAATTCTGGAATACTCTGCTGCAGAGCCCCCTTGGCGAGACAGTTGCAATGGCCCACCAGATCCTTGCCGAGCACGAGATCAATCGTCGGCGTCAGGACGAAGGCAAGAGGCCGGCCAATGCCATCTGGTTATGGGGGCAGGGCAGGGCACCGGTAATCCCGACCCTCGGGGAAAAATACGGCATAACCGGCAGTCTGATCTCGGCGGTCGATCTGCTCAAGGGGATCGGGGTCTATGCCGGCCTGCGTATTATTAATGTTGAAGGAGCCACCGGTTATATCGATACCAACTATCAGGGCAAGGTCGAGGCGGCCCTGCAGGCCATAGTCAAAGAGGATCTGGTCCTGGTCCATGTCGAGGGCCCCGATGAAGCTGGCCACCAGGGTTCGCGCGATGATAAATTGACGGCGATCGCTGATTTTGACCGCAAGGTGGTGCAGCCGGT
>CBDVDF010000295.1:0-3383 GCA_965372675.1 uncultured Desulfobacterales bacterium | reverse complement strand
TGTCTGGCTCATGAATCACCGTCTGATTAGAATTGACCGGGAACTGATGGGGCGAGATAATCGGTTGCAAGCAGTCTTTCAGGTGGATGTCGGATAGCTGCCGAGGGCTCAGGTGACTGAGACTACCGGCATGGTACTTCCGTAAACCGTGAGGGTACCGGCAATATCAGAATCGGAGGATCCGCCGGGGGCCCATAAGGCTTCTTCGGCAACGGAGATCGCCTCTGTCGGAGCATCGAGCAAAAAGACCTTGCCTTTACCCTCTGAATACATGATGACCGGGTACACTTTTTTCTTTGAAGAGCCTGCAAATGTTGCGGGTGGCTGAGCTATCTCAAGCTCCATATTGTTAAGTGTTGCTTTGTCTAATTCCGCCAGGTCACCGCTGAACAGATTCTGCAGATTAGACCATGGCATCGATTTTAGTTTTTTGAGGCTGAAATATGCCATATCTCGAAAAGACTTGATCGGCACGGCAGATTTGCTCTCATAGGCAACCTGGTCAGGAGCGAGACCGACCAGTTGACCGTCCCAGGTGGTTTTGAGGAGCCAGTCCCAACGGCATGGTTCCCCTGTGCCATTGGCAGCTGAGATGGCATTGCTTGCCGCTGCGGCAGCCCCTGGTGAAGCCAGGGCCGCACCGGACAGGGATTTCTTGATCTTTTCAAGGGCTTTGCGGATCTTGAACCCCGTTTTAAGGGAATCGCCCGCGGTGCCGAGTTCTACTGTTTTGGCCAGGTCGATGCATTCGTTGAGCATCGAATCCGGGTCTGAGACGGCAGATACGGCAGCTGCTGGAGCTTCGGTGGTTTTTGCACCACCCGGCGGGATGATGGCCGGATATTCACCGGTGAGATCGAACTGATGATTGGCCGGGGCGCCACCCACGACCACGGTTATGGCGTCCTGTTGTCTTTCCAGGGCTTTTCGTACTTTTTTACTGATATTGTAAAGTTTCTCGTAACCGGCAGTTTTACTGAAAAGCTTTTCAAGTTTACCGATTCGCTTAACGCAGGAGCCGACAACATCCAGTTGTGATTCGAGCCAACCATGAACCGTGCCGAAACCACTATAGGACGAATAGTCCGAAGAAAAGGCACCGACCAAGAGTTCCTGCTGACTTGCCAGCTTTTCTCGCAAGTGCTTGTTTACTTTGTGGAGTTTTGCCATGCTCGGCTTGCTGGCGAAAAGTTTCTCCATCGGGGTTATCAGTTTGATAGAGCCGGTAATCGCCTTGGCGTACGTCTTCAATACCCGGGTAGTTGCTTCCGGGACCCTTTCACCTGGTCCAGACTGATCAGCAGTACCTTCAAGATCCAGGTCCATGCCGAAATCAAAAGAGGATTCTTCGTCCGCAGGGGCAGGGGCTGCAGGCTTTGCGGCGCTTGCTTCCTCATGAGTTGATTCCAGAGAAAGTTCAATCTCCAGGGGCTCTGAAGCTGCAGGCGGGGCCGGGATATCTTCGATCGGCATTGCCGCTTCAAAGTCATCGCTTATCTCTAGCTTTATCTCTTCCTGGCCAGTGTCCGGGGCCAGAACGGCATGCAGGTTCGACAGGGCTGCGGATAAAATTTTTCTTACCTCGGGATCAGGAGTGGGGCCTTTGTCGTGGGCGGTTCTGATCACCTGGCTTGCTTTTTTGAGCTGACTGGGGGCTGAGATCGGTGAATTTTCCGGAGACTCGAACATTGAGGCGAGGACTTTGTCCATCTGGTCGGCTACCTGGCCGATGGGGGTTTGCTCAGTCCATTGATTGGCCGCAATAAGTTTGGCCAGAGCATTCCTGGAAGTGGTTATATTGGCACTGTTGACTTCCCAGTCGATGGTCAGAAGGGATTCATCCAGTTCAGCGAACAGTTCCAGAACGTTCTCTTCCGGGGGGATTACACTTTCAACTTCCAGCTCAAGTGATATTGACTGGGGTGGTTCCGGTGCGGCGGGGACTTCTGCGACCGGCTCAGGGGTTGGTTCCGGGATTTTCTCAACAGGCGTGGCTGTTTCGAAGTCAGTACTTATATCCAGGCTGAGCTCATCCAGGCTGGAGTCAGGGGCCGTCTCTGGTGCTGGCTCTGGTTCCGGTGTTGTTTCGACAGGGGGTGTTTCCGCGACTGGTTCCGGGGCCTCTGACGCGGCTTCAACCGGAGCTTCTGGGGCAGCTGCTGCGATGGGCTTTTTTACAATATATTGGTCAAAGAGATTGTTCGCGGCATCATCAATGCCTTTAAACAGTTCGTCTTTATCTGACATCAGTTCTTCTCCCGGGAGTTTTCACTCTCCCCTTTTTCTAAGAGATTGTCTCCAGGTCGGCATGTATATCTGGAAAAAATCAATCTATCGAGGTCAACAGGTGCTTTTCCGCCACATAGCGAACTGTTCGCTTGGTGATTTCCGTCAGGGTTTCAAAAACCCCGATCCCGGTTGTGGCGACGGCTTCGTAATATACCGTTTTCAGCTGGGAATTAAGGTCCTGCTCCAGTTCCTCTATGCTCAGCGTCGGGACCGGGGTTTCGCAGAGGTCCCTTTTATTGTACTGAAGGACGATCGGCATATCGTCCAGCTTGCAGTTGTTTTTTTCAAGATTGCGCCGCAGGTCTTCAAGTCCCTCAATATTCCTTTCCTGTCTGACCTTAAGAGGGTCGGCTACATAGACCAGTCCGTCAACCCCTTTCAGCACCAGGCTTCTGGTGGCTTCATACATGACCTGACCGGGTACGGTATAGAGTTGGATCCTGATATCAAAGCCCGAGATCTTGCCCAGGTTAAGCGGTAGCAGATCAAAGAACAGAGTTCGGTCACCCTTGGTATCAATGGTGAGCATTTTACCACGATCTTTGTCGTCCATCGCTTCATGGATATAGAGCAGGTTTGTCGTTTTGCCGCAACGGCCCGGGCCGTAATAGACAACCTTGCAGTGGACTTCTTTTTTACTGAGGTCGATAAGGGCCATTGTTATCCTTCAAAAATTTTAGCAAGGGAATCTGCGAGCTCTGCTACCCGGCATCTGATCAGCCCGAGGGAGACATCATCCCCGAAGATGGTGATCAATATTAATTCTTCGCCGACCCTGCCGAAATGGATGTTGCCACTTTTCCCTTTGTGGAACAACAGAGAGAAGTCGTCTTCGCCGATCAGTTTGGCGATCTGGGAAGTTGCCGCCAGGCTGGCCGCTGCCAACGCAGCCAGGGAGATGGCATCTATATCCAGCTCTGCCTGTTCATGGCCACAATTTGCCAGGACATTGCCGGCGGAATCTATCAGCAGGACAGTTCTTACTCCTGCTTTGATGAGGGAATTAACGATCAGGTTCCCTGCTTTTTCTTGGGCTTGGGCGGTAATTACGAAGTCTGTCACGGAGACCTCCTTAGGCAAATATCCATGAATAT
>CBDVDF010000294.1:0-3387 GCA_965372675.1 uncultured Desulfobacterales bacterium | reverse complement strand
ATCGGCTTTTTATCGAAAAAGACTGCACAATGGTCGAGATCAATCCCCTGGTCGTTACCACCGAAAACCATCTACTGGCCCTGGATGCCAAGATCGATATCGATCCCAGCGCTCTTTACCGCCACCCGGACCTACAGGCATGGCGGGACGAGGATGAAGAAGATCCCCTTGAAGTACGGGCCTCAAGGGCGGGACTTACCTACATCAATCTCGACGGCAATATCGGCAATATGGTCAACGGCGCCGGTCTGGCCATGGCCACCATGGACCTGATCAAACAGGCCGGGGCCGAACCGGCCAATTTTCTCGATGTCGGTGGCGGCGCCAATGCCGAAATGGTCGAAGAAGGCTTTCGGATAATCCTCAGCGACCCCAAGGTCAAAGGAATCCTGATCAACATCTTCGGCGGCATCCTCCGCTGCGACATCCTCGCCAATGGTGTCGTTCAGGCCGCCCGCAAGACTGGCATAACGGTGCCGGTGGTGATCCGCATGGAAGGTACCAATGTCGAAAAAGGGCGCCAGATCCTCGCCGATTCGGGTCTGAACCTGATCACTGCTGTCGATCTGGCCGATGCTGCGGCCAAAGTGGCGGCAATAGCCACAAACTGACCCGGAACTATTCATCAGGAAATAAGATGAGCATATTTATAGATAAGGAAACCCGACTGCTGGTCCAGGGTATTACCGGTAAGGAAGGCAGATTCCATACCGGCCAGTGCCGCGACTACGGGACCAAGGTCGTCGCCGGGGTCACTCCCGGCAAGGGCGGCCAGGATGCAAATGGGGTGCCGGTCTTCAATTCGGTTAAGGAAGCGGTCGCCGCAACCGGTGCCAACTGTTCGCTGATCTTCGTGCCTCCCCCTTTCGCCGTCGCTGCCATCATGGAAGCAGCCGATGCCGGCCTGCCGCTGATCATTGCCATCACCGAGGGTATCCCGGCCCTCGACATGCTTAAGGTCAAGAATTCCCTGGCCCTGACCGAATCAAGGCTTATCGGCCCCAACTGTCCGGGCATTATCAGCCCGGGGCAATGCAAGGCCGGGATCATGCCAGGGCCGATCCACCTACCGGGGCCGATCGGTGTCGTTTCCCGCTCCGGAACCCTCACCTACGAAGTGGTCCACCAACTGAGCGGGGAAAATATCGGCCAATCCACCTGCCTCGGCATCGGTGGAGACCCGGTGATCGGCACCAGTTTTATCGATTGCCTGGAGGCCTTCGAAAATGACCCTGACACCGAAGGGGTCGTAATAGTCGGGGAGATCGGCGGCAATGCCGAAGAAGAGGCGGCCGCCTTCATTACAGAACAGATGAGCAAACCTGTGGTCGGCTTTATTGCCGGCCTCACCGCCCCCCCCGGCCGCCGAATGGGGCATGCCGGCGCCATAGTCAGCGGCAGCTCCGGCACTGCCGAGGCCAAGATCGATGCCATGGGTTCGGCCGGAATCCATATTTGCAAAGACCTGGGTAATTTCGGTAAACTCTGTAAAGAGGTTTTCACCTGAACCTGCCCGATCGGGAGTTAGACTGATGAGTAAAAGTAAAAGCGAGAACAGAAACCGGGTCCTGATCGCCAAGCCCGGTCTGGACGGCCACGACCGTGGGGCCAAATTTATCGCCCGGGCCCTGCGGGATGCCGGCTTTGAGGTGGTTTATACCGGTATCCGCCGCAGCCCTGAAGAGATCGCCGCTGCCGCTGTTCAGGAAGATGTCGGCGCTATCGGTCTTTCATCTTTATCCGGCGGCCACAGCCGCCTCTTCCCGGCCGTGATCGAAGCGCTGGCCACTATCAGGGTCAGTGACATCCCGGTTCTCGGTGGCGGGGTCATTCCCGACGAAGATATTACCGAACTAAAAAAATCCGGGATCAGGGAAATATTCACCCCGGGCACCCCGATCGAAACAATAATCGAAGCATTCAGGTCAGCCTGTCTGGACCATCAGCATCAACAATCGGGATAAGGCGATGCCAGAGGTATCTTCACTCATAGCCGCGATCTCAGACCGGGATCCGCGAGCCATCGCCAGAGCGATCTCGCTGGTTGAGAATGGCGACCCGGCAACTGATCTGATCCTGACCTCACTGGACCAGAGCCTGATCGACCAGGCGACCGTTATCGGCATTACCGGTCCCCCGGGGGCCGGCAAGTCGACCCTGACCGATAAACTGGTTGCCTGTTTCCGGCAAAAAGGTCAGCGGGTGGGAATTATTGGTGTTGACCCGTCTTCACCGATCTCCGGCGGTGCCATCCTCGGCGACCGGATCCGAATGATGGACCACGCGATGGATATCGATGTGGTGATGCGTTCAATGGCCACCCGGGGCAGGCTGGGCGGTCTCTGCGCTGCCGCCGGGGCTGCGGCAAGGATCATGGCCGCTTCGGGTTGTTCAACGATCCTGGTGGAAACGGTCGGGGTCGGACAGTCGGAAATGGATATTATCCGCCTGGCCGATATCACCGCCCTGGTCATCGCCCCGGGCCTTGGCGACGATATCCAGGCGATGAAGGCCGGTCTTCTCGAAGTTGCCGATCTCCTGATCATCAACAAGGCAGATCGCCCTGGCGCTGAAGCCCTGGCCCTTGATATGGAAATAGTGGCCAGGGAGAAAGTTCCCTTGCCGGACGGCCTCTCCAGAGTATGCAAGACTGTTGCTCTAGAGAACCGAGGCATTAAAGAAATGATCGAAAGGATTGCACAAATCGATCTCCTTTTCCGCCGGGACGGCGAACATCTAAAACGTCGCCAGGCAGCCAGAGCCATGGAAGTCCTTGACTGGTCCCTGGAGATTCTGCGGCCAGAACTGCAGTCCCTGATCAACCAGCACGATGGCCTCAAAACAGGTGACCCCAGGCTGATCGCGGCCCGAATCATCGAAGAACTAACCGCCAATACAGCAAAAAAAGGATAGATTTGATCATGAGCGATCATCCAGCCCACCAGGCATGGCAGGAAAATGAACTTAAGAAGAGCCTCGACCGGTTTCCCGAACGGCGAGCCAGTTTCACCAACCACGGCGGCACCGAGACCAACCGCCTGGCCATTCCGGAGAAAATAGACCAGGCTTACCTCGACAAGCTTGGTTTCCCCGGCCAGTATCCCTTTACCCGCGGCGTTCAGCCAACCATGCACCGCGGCCGACTCTGGACCATGCGCCAGTATGCCGGTTTCTCTACGGCGGCCGACTCCAACCAACGCTACCGCTATCTGCTCGACCAGGGGACCACCGGCCTGTCGATCGCCTTTGATCTGCCTACCCAGATCGGTTATGACTCAGACGATCCGTTGAGTGCTGGCGAAGTCGGCAAGGTCGGAGTGGCCATTGATTCACTGGCCGACATGGAAGTTCTTTTCGAACAGATCCCCCTTGATCAGGTTTCCACCT
>CBDVDF010000293.1:0-3401 GCA_965372675.1 uncultured Desulfobacterales bacterium | reverse complement strand
GGGATGGTGTAGCCCTGATAAACAAATCCATCCAGTCTTACCCCGTAACCCCCCGGTGACCTGTATACCGTAACCTTCTTGCCGGCTTCAGGCATGAAATCGTTCTGGGGATCCTCCGCATTGATCCGCACCTCGATGGCATAGCCTCTGATCCGCACATCCTGCTGAGTGAAGGAAAGGTCTTTACCCAGGGCCAGCTTGATCTGGGTCCTGACGATATCGATACCAGTCACCATCTCGGAAACGGTGTGCTCGACCTGCACCCTGGTATTGATCTCCATGAAGTAGTAGTTCATATCCTTGTCGATCAGGAATTCTACGGTGCCGGCGTTGAAATAATTGGAGGCCTTGGCAGCCTTGACCGCGGTATCGCAGATCTCATCGACCAGGGCCTGATCCTTGATCAGGGACGGAGCGATCTCGACCAGTTTCTGGTTGCGGCGCTGGATCGAACAATCCCTCGAACCAAGATGAACGGTGTTGCCCCTGGCATCGGCCAGGATCTGGACCTCAACATGTTTGGGATTGAGAACAACCTTTTCCAGGTAAACACTGTCGTCATTGAATGCCGCCTTGGCCTCGGCCCGGGCGACCCCGACTTCCTCGCGGATCTGGGCTTCATCATCGACCCGTCTGATCCCACGGCCGCCGCCGCCGGAGGTAGCCTTGAGCATCACCGGATAGCCGTACTTGTCGGCAAAAGCCACCGCTTCTGCAACACCCTCATCACCCGCCTTCAGGTTCTGGGTGCCGGGCACCATCGGGATACCGGCCTCGGCCATGATCTTCCGGGCCATGACCTTATTGCCGAGTTTGCCGATCACCTCGGAGGAAGGACCGATGAAAATAATACCGTTATCTTCACAGGCCTTGGCGAAATCAGGATTCTCGGCCAGGAAACCGTAACCGGGATGGATCGCATCCGCCCCGGCCTTCTTGGCCGCCTTGACGACTTTTTCAATACTCAGGTAGTCGACCCTGGGTCCATCGCCAAGCCAGACCGCTTCATCGGCAACGCGAATGTGCAGGGCATCATTGTCGGGTGTTTCATAAACTGCAACCGCGGAATGACCAAGTTCCTGGATCGCCCGGATTATCCGGAGAGCGATCTCACCGCGGTTTGCTACTAAAATCTTCTTTTTCAAAAGAGCACCTCTTCAAAATTACAGATCATACTAAAATTGGAAGACAACAAAGCGAATCGATCAGGAATTACCTGCAGAACCCGGCTAAGTCATTTGCTTGTTTCTCAAAAAAAATAATCAACGGGAAAAGCTATCACAAATACCGGGACCAGGCAAGAGTAAAAATATTCCCGGCGCCACCGCTTGCCCAGAGAAAAACAGTCCCCTCCTTAGACATAGATAACACATTGTGTTAACCAGAAAAATATGCAGACTTTTTTATATACGCCGACCTGGGTGCCGTCATCCACCGGAAACATTTAGCCTGACAGTCTGTCCCTGAGGCCGCTGTGGCGGCCGAGAGCAACCGATACAGCTTCGCGAAATATCTCCGGATCACCCCAGATCTCCAGTTTTTTCCGGGCCCGGGTTATCGCAGTGTAAAGAAGCTCCCGGGAAAGAACAGCTGACCGGTGATCCGGCAGAATGACCACAACCTGATCAAATTCAGAGCCCTGACTCTTATGGATAGTCATGGCAAATATCGTCTCGTGCGGCGGCAGCATCGTTAAAGCGACCTTTCGATAACCACCTTCCTGGCCCGGAAAAAACGCAAAGGTCCGGACCGCTTCATCTGGCTCGGCCATGATGATCCCGGAATCGCCATTATAAAGCCCTGCCTCATAGTCATTCCGGGAGATCATCAGCGGCCGGCCCTGATAATCGCTCGCTCCCGGGACAACCGGGAAGCTGGCCGAGAGGATCTCCTCGACCATACTGTTGACCCCATTAACCCCGAACACTCCCTTGCGGACAGCGCATAACAACTGGGAACGCCCCATATCCTGCAGAGCCTGCCCCGGTTCAACAGAGCCAAACCAGGCCGGCGGCTCATTGTTAAATCTGTTTTGCAATTCCTCCCTTAACCGCCCGGCGTTGTCAACTTGCCGCCAGACCACGTCGGGACAACTGTCATCATAGAGTATTTTCAATGCCCCTTCGGCATCGCCATGGTTCATGGCCCGACTCAAAAGACCGATACCGCTCTGATCTCCAAAGCGATGACTTGTCTGCAGTTCAACCAGAGAATCTGCCCGCCGGTCAGGGCTTACAGACAAACCACCAACTTCCGTGATCCGCGAGGCACGTTTAATAAAACTGCTTGAGAATGTCGTCAGTTCCTCCCGGCGACAGAGATCGCCAAGCACTGCTCCGGGTTCAACCGAAGCCAACTGATGCCGATCCCCGAGAATTACCAGCCGAGAATCAGGGCTCAGGGCCCGCATCAACTTGGCCATCAGAGGCAGATCCACCATCGAGGCTTCATCTATGATGACCAGGTCATAAGGAAGTAAATTCCGACGATTATGCTTGAAAAAAGGCGTGCCCTTCCTGGGACCGAGGAGACGATGCAGGGTCGTAGCAGTGTCCGGGACCTGCGCCCGGACCTGCTTCGGACAGGCCAGGCTGTCCCTGACCACCGTCATTACTCCCTGCAACCGCATCACCGCTTTACCAGTCGGGGCGGCCAAGGCTATCCTTGGCAATTCACCAGCTGAGCCATGCTCAATGATCAGGGCAATGATCCTGGCCACCGTAGTGGTCTTGCCGGTTCCGGGCCCACCGGTAATCACCACGAACGGCCTGATCAGCACCGCCAGAGCGGCAAGACTCTGCCAGTTACATCCTCCGTTCGAGTTGTCGGGAAATAGGCGCTTCACCGCCTCGGCACTTGCATCCAGGTCCACTTCGCGGTCTGGAAGCAAGCCCCGAGCGGTGACAAAATCGGCGATATCTTTCTCGTACTCCCAGTACCTGCGCAGATAAAGACGGTGGCCATCATGGACCAACGGCGTGTGATCCGCTGGTGATCCCACTGCCGGGCTCAAAGAAACTTCCTGTAACCATCGCTGCAACTCAGGCACCTGATAGCTGCTACCGTCAGCTGTAGTAACCACACCCCCTTCCCAGAGCGGCAGGTCCAGACAGGTGTGTCCTTCTCTGGTTGACAAACTGGTCAGGGCTGCGGCCAGGAAAACCCCTTTTTCGCAACCCGGCGACAACCTCATGACAAAATCTCCAAAATGTTGGTCAATACTGCCTATTTCAGCGGTTCGCACGGATCGGTTCTCCTGCCGGACAGAAATTCAAAGGTCTTCATCTCTACTCAGGTTCATTGTGGCACTTTTTCAGTGGACTGCAAGCCCATACCTTTTTGATATCACTTGACAAACACTACCAACATAGGTAATTTTTTGAATACTTCAAGATAGTTAT
>CBDVDF010000292.1:0-3402 GCA_965372675.1 uncultured Desulfobacterales bacterium | reverse complement strand
GGCCCAGATCTCAAAGTATGAGATCATGCCGCTGACCAGGATCTCTTTATCCAGGCCACAGTCAGTGCGCATCTTGGCCGGCAAGAGGATCCTGCCCTGTTTGTCGAGCGGGCACTCCACCACCCCCCCAACCATGTAGCGGACCATCTTTATGGTCTCAGGCTGCTTCTTGCCGGTGTTGAGCAGATTTAGTTCAAGCTCTTCCCATTTCGCCAGCGGATAGGCCTTCAGGCAATTCAGCCAGGGAAAGACCATCAGTCGATCATCCTTATAATGGCGGCGCAGGACCTCGCGGAAACGGGTCGGAATGTTCAACCTGCCCTTACCATCCAGATTGTGGTCCGAACGTCCGCGGAAATGATGCACCGGCCCCCTAATCAAACCTTTTTCTGTCACCTGAAAACCCTCATGTTCCTTATTGACCCACTTTACACCACTATAGTGAAATTTATTACGAAGCACAATGGTTTGTGTCAAGAAAAATTTCACTATTTCAATAGTTTTTGCAGTTTTTACTTGCGCAGAACCAACTGTTCCAATATTATCCCCCCCTTCTATTAATAACCGTTAAAAACAAACCTCTGGAACCCCATGGATCAGGACAAAATAAGAAACGTTGCGATCATCGCCCATGTCGACCACGGCAAAACAACCCTGGTAGACCAACTTTTCAAGCAGAGCGGCATGTTCCGCGAGAACCAGCAAGTGGCCGAGCGGCTGATGGACTCGATGGACCTGGAACGGGAAAGAGGCATAACCATCGCCTCCAAGAACGGTTCGTACAACTATAATGACTACCAGATAAATATTATCGACACCCCGGGCCATGCCGATTTCGGCGGCCAGGTTGAAAGAGTCCTGAGAATGGCCGACGGCTGCCTGCTGCTGGTCGATGCCCAGGAAGGGCCGATGCCCCAGACCTATTTTGTCCTGAAAAAGGCCCTGGCCAACAACTTGCCGATCATCGTTGTGATCAACAAAATAGACACACCGGCCGCCCGCTGCGATTGGGTGGTAGACCAGGTATTCGACCTGTTCGTCAAACTGAACGCCCCGGATGAACTGCTTGATTTCGAAGTAGTCTATGCCTCGGCAAAAGAGGGCTACGCCCTGAACGAAATGGAAGAGATGGATAACGGCATCCTGACCATGGAACCGATCTCGGCGATGATCGTCAAGAGCATCCCGGCCCCGATCGGCTCGCCGGATGCCATCCTGCAGATGCAGGTCAACAGCATAGATTATTCTCCCTACCTCGGACGGATGGGGATCGGCAAGGTGGTTAACGGCACCTTGCGGGTCAACGAAAGCATTGCCGTCGCCAAGAGGGACGGTTCGATCACCCCGGTCCGGATCACCAAGATTTTCAAATTTGAATGTGACCAGAAAGTCCCGGTCGAAGAGGCCAGCGTTGGTGAGATAATCGCCGTGGCCGGCACCGAGGAGATCACGGTCGGAGTTACCTTCACCAGTGTCGACGACCCGCAACCGTTGCCCCTCATCGACATCGACCCACCGACCCTGTCAATGAACTTCATCCCCAACGATTCTCCTTTTGCCGGCCTGGAGGGCAAATTTGTCACCTCCAGACATCTCGAAGAACGGCTTCGCAAGGAAACCCTCGCCGATGTGGCCCTGGTGGTCGAGCCATTGAGTGATGCCGTCGGTTACCGGGTTTCCGGCCGTGGCGAGTTACACCTCTCGATCCTCATCGAAAAAATGCGCCGGGAGGGTTACGAATTCCAGGTCACCAGACCGCAGGTTATCATGAAGGAAGTTGATGGCCAGACCCTCGAACCATACGAAGAGCTGACCATTGACGTTGATGATGAATTCAAGGGCGCGGTTATCGAGAAACTCGGCAACCTGAAGGGACAGATGATTGATATGACCCAGGACCGCGGCATGGCCCGCCTGGTCTACACGATCCCCACCAGGGCCCTGCTCGGTTTCCGGGCCCAGTTCATGACCGACACCAAGGGCATGGGCATCATGAATTACGTCTTTGCCGAATACGGCCCCTTTGCCGGCGAGATCGTCAACCGGGTCAACGGCGTATTGGTGGTCATGGAAACCAGCACCACCGTCGCTTACGCCCTCTTCAACCTGCAGGAGCGCGGTCGTCTTTTCCTGGGCGCCGGCATCAATGTCTACAAAGGCCAGATCATCGGCGAGAATGCCCGCAACGTCGACATGGTCGTCAATTCGGCCAAGGGCAAGAAATTGACCAATATGCGGGCCTCGGGAACGGATGAGCACGTGGTCCTGACCCCACCGGTCAACATGAGCCTGGAAGACTGCATCGCTTATATCAACGATGACGAACTGGTGGAGATCACCCCGAAAAATATCCGACTGCGGAAAAAAGGCGCCGCCATGGTCAAGAAGCGCGGCGGCTGAACCAACCATCTAGTGTGAACGCCGCCCTCTCACACCACTAACATGGGTTTGAGGCAGGGGCACCAAAAGCAACAAGGGCTTACGATTAATTTCGTAGGTCCTTTTTTTTATTTGGCGGTCTTTTGAGCGTCTCTTATACCTCCCCGGCTTGACATTATATCTATATGTATATATAATTGTATATACATATAGATATAAAGGAGGCGGGTATGGGTACCGTGAAAAAACTTTTCGCCCTTGATGAAGGTATTGCCAGAGAGCTGGATGTTGTTGCAGCAGCGTTGCATAAATCACAGAAGGAAGTGGTCGAGACGGCTCTCGATTTTTATTTCGATTACACCGACGGGATTGTTGCCGATACCATCACAGACCGGATCAAAAGCGGCGAGATGAAGGTCCTTGACAGCGAAGAGGTATATAAGGAACTGGGCATTGAACTGTGAGGGTCCGGTATTCAGAGATGGCGATTAAGGACCTGGCGGGGTTTAACGCGGCTGACCGGGTATTAATTGCCAGGAGAATCCATTACCTGGCTGATAATTTCGCTCAGATCAGGAGGTCGAAAAAAGTTCATGAGCTAAAGGGGACAAAGTACAGCGGCCAGTACCGCTATACGATTGCCAGAAAGATCCGGGCGATATTCCGAATCGAAGGTGATGCGATTGTCATGTTGATTCTGCGGGTAGGTCTGCGGAAGAATATTTATTGATTCATATAGTCTCTGGATGATCAAGCAAAGGAAAGAAAGGGAACAAGCCCTCTCTATCATCAGAAAGTTATAATTTTATGGGCATCCCCCATGACACATCCTTCCCCATAGCTATATTTGAGTTTTTGGCCTTAAAAACGTCATTATAGCCCCTAAAAATCCATGTTTTAAACAATTATTAAAAATGATTCCAGACACTTAGCGTGGTCCGACCCTATCTTGTTCGATGGTAAAAAGGACACTTTAAGCAATAAAAACGCATGTTTTCTGGGTATAAAGCAAATGTTTTCAAG
>CBDVDF010000291.1:0-3436 GCA_965372675.1 uncultured Desulfobacterales bacterium | reverse complement strand
ATCCTAAGTATGAAATGAAATCAAAAACTAAAGATTACAGCCTGTAACCTTTACTATAAAAATCTCGACTTAGGTAGACAGTTTGTGAGTCGTATGGGCAGATCTTCAATAAAGCGGGAGACCAAATCCTACCCGCTATCTTAACTTGTCCGGAGTCCTTATGAAATCATTCACCCCCCAGGAAACTATTAGGGCTTTAAATTTGCTTCTTGATATTGAGCAACATGTGTCAGGGCTTAAATATTTGAAGGAGTTAGTCGGGAATATCGCTAAAACGTTTGAAGCCAAAGTTGTTCTTGTCGGGCATGCGATAACACCTGAAAACGATAGTGTCCAAACAGATGTGGTTTGGCTTGACGATGATTTTTCCGACAACTTTATATACAGATTAAAAGATACACCATGCGAAGATGTTTTCTCGGGCAAAAGAGTTTGTGTTTACCCCGATGACGTTGCAGGCAAATTCCCCCAAGATAAACTCCTGGAGGAATTAGGGGTCAAGTCTTATATCGGCGCACCTATGCTAGGGGGGAACGGAGATTTACTAGGTGTCATCGCATTGATGGATGACAAGCCAGTAGAAGATGCTGCCTTTTTTACTGCTATTGTTGAGTTTTTGGCAGTACGGATCGGCCTGGAACTTAAAAGAAACTACATGGAAGAAGAACTGAAACGCCAGGTTGTTGAACGAACCTCAGAGTTGGAAGAATCCAATAAAGAATTAACAACTGCCCTTGCTGAGATCAAAACCTTGCGAGGAATAATCCCGATCTGTGCAGCTTGTAAAAGCATAAGGGATGATCAGGGTTTTTGGCAACAGGTTGAGTCATATGTGACAGAACATACTGATGCATCTTTTACCCATGGATATTGCCCGAAATGTGTTGAAAAAATTTATGGTGATTTAGATTGTATGAAAAAATGAACCGAAACAATCTACTAAACGCCTCACACCTTTCAATCTTCAAGATGTTCGTTTGAGATTTTAGATCCCGATCATTTAATTCTCTGTGCTTACCCTTCAGTCTGACTATGCGGCCTGACTGTCCAGGTAGTCGTTCGCACCGGACAGATCCGCTTCCTTCATTGCCAGGTAATCATCAAAGTCCATCATCACATCAATGATGCCGTCCGGGGTGATCTCGACAATCCGGTTGGCCACGGAGGAGACAAACTGGTGGTCATGGGAGGAAAAGAGGGCTATCTCCGGGAAGGCCACCAGGCCGTTATCCAGGGCGGTGATCGACTCAAGGTCGAGATGGTTGGTGGGCTCATCGAGGATCAGGGCGTTGGCGCCGGAGAGCATCATCCTGGAGAGCATGCAGCGGACCCGTTCGCCACCGGAGAGCACAGCGGTGCTTTTCATCGCCTCTTCACCGGAGAAAAGCATCTTGCCCAGGAAGCCTCGGACAAAACTCTCGTGCTCCTTGGGAGGTGCATACTGCTGCAGCCAGCCGATAAGATCAAGATCTTCATTATTGAAATAAGCACTATTCTCTTTCGGGAAGTAGGAGTTCTTGATGGTCACTCCCCAGCGGAAGCTGCCTTGATCCGGCTCAAGCTCTCCGGCCAGGATCTGGAACAGGGTGGTTTTTGCGAGACCGTTGGTGCCGACAAAGGCGATCTTGTCGCCCTTGTTGACCGTCATGGTGAGGTCCTTAAACATGGAAACCCCGTCGATCTCCTTGGAAAGACCTTCGATCTCCAGAATGATGTCACCACAGGGTCGTTCCGGGTTGAAGACGATGTAGGGATATTTTCGGGAGGAGATCGGCATGTCTTCCAGGGTGAGCTTTTCAAGCAGCTTTTTCCGTGAGGTGGCCTGCTTGGCCTTTGAGGCGTTTGAACTGAAACGCCGGATGAATTCCTTGAGCTCATCCGCCTTGGCCTGTTCCTTCTTGCTCTCGACCTCCTTCTGGTGGAAATGGAGCTCGCTGGCCTGTTGCCAGAAGTCATAGTTGCCGACATAGACCCGGATCTGGCCATAATCGATATCTGCCATATGGGTACAGACCTGGTTCAGGAAATGGCGGTCATGGGAGACGATGATCACGGTATTGTTGAAGCGGGAGAGAAAATTTTCCAGCCAGGTGATGGTCGCCAGGTCGAGCTGGTTGGTGGGCTCGTCCAGGAGCAGGATATCCGGGTTGCCGAGCAGGGCTTGGGCCAGCAGGACCCGTACCTTGTCGCCGCCTTCAAGCTCCTTCATTCTTTTCTGGCGCATCGATTCCGGGATGCCGAGGCCGTTTAACAGCACTGCGGCCTCTGCCTCTGCCTCGTAACCGTTCATCTCTCCGAACATGGCTTCCAGTTCCCCTGAACGGATGCCGTCTTCATCTGTAAAATCTGCCTTGGCATAGAGGGCTTCACGCTCGGCCATCACCTTGTAGAGTTTTTTGTGTCCCATGATCACGGTATCGAATACGCTATGCTCGTCAAAGGCGAACTGGTCCTGGCTGAGCATGGCGAGGCGCTTTTTGGAGCCTTTGCTGACCTGACCATGATCAGCCTCGAGCTGGCCTGCCAGGATCTTCAGAAAGGTAGATTTGCCGGCGCCGTTCGCGCCGATCAGGCCGTAGCAGTTGCCGGGGGTGAACTTGATGTTGACGTCTTTAAAGATGATCCTCTTGCCATAGGCGAGAGAAATATTGTCTGCGGTTATCATGGTTTTGTCCTTATAAATAAAAAGCCACAGGGAGATTCCCGGTGGCATAGCTGACTGACAGCCATTTTGTTCAAACAAAAACCGCACGCCCTTTTTTCCGGGGATCGCGCGGCTGGCTTTTTCGTAATTCGTGAACTACAAATAGTGACTACACAACGATGGGCTCTGTTATAGCCGAAAATTACAGAAAAACAACAACTTTCTACCGTGGTGCCACTTTTATATGACGAAGGGGCAGAGCCTGCTATTTAGCTGCCGGCTTAATCCCCAGTTTCTTTTCCAGGAGCTCCGCTTCTTTCCTGGCCGCTTCCGCTTGCACTAGCATTTTTTCGGCTTGTTTCTCATATCTTGCCGCTCTTCTCCGGTAGGTTCTTTTTTTCTTCAGACTTCCTCTTAATTGTCTAGCTGCTGCGGCTTGCTTTTTAAATTCATCTGCGGATCGTCGGGCCTCGGTTTCTTTCTGCCTGGCTTGAGCGGCTTGTTTTTCAATGGCATTTCGGTTTTGGGCAAGGTCGTCTTGCCGAGTCTGCTCCTGACGGATCAAACGCTGACGTTGCATCTCTTCTGCATCTTTGATGTTGGCTGGTTCTATCTCCAGAATTTCCGCCCCATCAGGGGGGCGCTCATCGGTAATATGGATACCCCCCTGTTCATCTTTCCAGGTAAAGAGTTCATCCTCGCTATAACAGATGTTACAGAGGAGGAAAGACAATATGGCTGATATTATTATTTTATATTTCATGACTTGTTACTACATTAAATCCGATGGTG
>CBDVDF010000290.1:0-3438 GCA_965372675.1 uncultured Desulfobacterales bacterium | reverse complement strand
CGCTCTTCATCCCTTTCGATCAGCTTGACCCGCATGGTTTTACCCAGCAGTTCAGCGACCAGACTGCCCACCATACCACCACCCAGGATCATCACCCGGTAACGACGCTGTTGTTTAACACCGGTTAATTCCATCAACAACTTCAGGTCTTCGTGACCCGCCATGAAAAGCACTTGGTCCTGGGGCAGGATTTTATCCTTGCCGCCAGGTATGATGGTCTTGATCCCGCGGCCAATGGCCACGACCCTAAATGGGAATTCATTATAGAGCTGAGCGATTTCTATGAGATTCTTATTGGCCATTGGAGATGTGGCACTGATCCGGGTGGCCATCACCTGCACCTGACCCATGGCAACATCGATGATCTCATTACCGGCCGTTCGCTTAATCAACCGAACAATTTCCTTGGCAACCAGTTCTTCCGGATTTATGAACAGATCGATCTTTAGATCCTCGCCACTTAAAAAGGAATCTTCTTTACCAAAATCCTTGTAACGCACCCGACAGATCTTTTGCGGTATACCAAACTTGTCAGCAATCTGTGCGCCCATCATGTTCAACGCATCTTTGTTAGTCACCGCGATCATGTAGTCCATTTTCTCGGCATTAGCCTCCTGCCAGCGTTCGATGCTAAGGGCGGAGCCGGTAATAAACCGGGCATCCATATTGGCGTCGGCATAATTGACGAGTTTGCTTTCCGGTTCTATGGCAGTAACCGAGTAGCCCTCATCCTGTAACCGCTTGGCGAGATAGGAACCCATGCCGCCAAGGCCAAGGATAAGAATATTTTCTTGTTGTGGTGTCGCTTTTTTTCTAAACATTGCGAATGTCTCTTCCGTTTAGGGGCCGTTAAGAAATAACTTGGCCGTTTATTCTAATTTATTTACGGCCCCTTATGCCGTTATGGACATAACTTTGGCCATATTGATTTTTTACAACGGCTTAAATCATTAAGTCGGGCCTATTTCTTCCAGAATGACGGATAGAAAACCACCAGAGCTGAGAACATCTCAAGACGACCGACCATCATATTCCAGGCCAGAAACCATTTCCCTGTATCCGAGATAAAGGCGTAGTTCTCTGACGGCCCCACGTCTCCGAAGCCGGGACCGATGTTCATCAGGGCGGCAATCACCGAACTCATGGCAGTTACATAGTCCATGGAGTCTAACAAAACCATGACACAGCCGCCAAGTAGCACCATAAAAATATTGACGATAAAATAACAGATTGCCAGGTCGATGATTGCCTGCTCCACCGGTCGCTGGTTAAGCCGGATCGAGATCACCGCCATGGGCTGAAAAAAGATCTTGCGAATCGAGGCATACATGTACTTGCAGATGATCACATAATGGACCACCTTGATACCGCTGGTAGTCGACCCGGCACAGGCACCGATAAAACAGACCGCGAAGAGAAACATCTGGGAAGCCTGGGGCCATAGTTCATAGTCGGCGGTGCCAAAGCCCGTGGTGGTCAATAAAGAGATGACCTGGAAAGTACCGTAGCGGAGCGAATCCATAGCGCCGTAGGTATTGTTCTGCCATAAAATGAAAGACACTATCCCGCAGAAAAAGAGGATAAAACCTATATACCAGCGAAACTCGGTATTTATCCTGAGTGCTCGCCAGTCGCCTCGTATCATCTGGTAGAAGAGGATAAAGGTCATGCCGCCGAGGAACATGAACAGGGTGATAATCCAGTCGAAATAGGCATTGTTATAATGGCCAATGCTGGCGTTTTTGGGCGAGTAGCCCGATGTGGAGACCGTACCAAAGGCGGTGCACATGGCGTCGAACATTGGCATGTCGCCCAGCCAAAGCAGGATGATCTGCAGGATATTAAGCCCCAGGTAGATCAGCCAGAGCATGATCATGGTGTCTCTGTTTCGGGCCTTGAACTTTTCTTTGGTGATCACTTGTCCCGGACTCGACTCGGCCCGAAACAGACGCATACCGCCCATGCCCTTGGGCAGAAAGATGATGGTCAGGGTCAGAAAGCCCATACCGCCCAGCAGGTGGGTCAAACTACGCCAGAACAGCAGACCGTGTGGAAGCGATTCAATGTCGGTAAGAATGGTGGCACCGGTCGTGGTGTAGCCGGACATCATCTCAAAGAAGGCGTCGGTAAAAGAAGGGATTGCCCCGTGGATCATGAAGGGTAGTCCTGATAAGGCAGAGACCAGGAACCAGCCGAAGACAGCGATAAAAATACCGTCTTTTATATTCAGCTCTTCATCGCTGCGACAATACTTCCAACTGGGCAGACCAAGACCAACGGTGATCAGCGCCGAGTAGATAATGGGCAGCAGGTCAGATTCATTGTAATAAATGGAGCAGATCGCCGGCAAAAACATGAAACTGCCGGTTATTATCAATAAAAGCCCCAGGACATGTGCGATTGGAATAAAATGCATAGGAATTTGGAGTGATGGTGGGCGCAGCCGGATCAGGGTTTGTTCAGTAAACCTGATAGTGGGTGCTGCCAGCTTTAGTTACTTTGCTAATAGCCAAATAATGGTGGAAAGTCAAGTTATTCACATCACCGTCAGCCTTTTTTTATAATAAAATCAACATGTTATTGCACTATTCAGCAAATCTGCAAACTATCCGCAACTCCATAGTTGTAACTGCTTCTTTCACTTATTCCAGCTAATCACAGCCCATTTTGGAGCATGGCTTCTGAGCAGTCGCCAGCTGCCGTCATCCTCTTTGACCAGTCTTTCGGCCATATAAGCGTCAAAACGCTCCCGTTCACTGGTGCTCAAATCCTCAAGCATCCAGAGACATGATTCCAGCGCCTCTTTCCGGGTCGCGTAGGAGTCACTGTATTCGGCCGGGATATAATCAACTGTAGCGTTGATCCCCATCCGGTAAAGCATATTAACCGTAATAATATAATCCGGGCCAGGATCAAGGTCCCGACCAACCGCCGCAAAGATCTCCGGATCAAAAGGTCCGGAGCCGACCCGATCGGTGATCACCACCTTTTTCAGGGCCCAGCCAGCCAATTTTGCCAGGGCGGCGCCGAGATCATCCACTGACAGGGACCGTGAAGCAACCGCAATGTCATGCGGTTCGATCCCCAGTTCCTGCCAATCATCTTCCCAGGAAGCATGGACCGTAACGATATTATCGATCCCCTGCCGCCCGGCGGAGGCTCGCAACTCTTCCAGCATTCCGGTCGAGAAATCAATGGCGGTAACCTGCCTAACCATCCCGGCCAGGGGTAGCGCCAGGGTACCGGGCCCTGCACCTACATCAAGGACCGTATCTCCGGCCGCAGGATCAATGGTCCGCAAAAGCCGGTCTATATATGACGAGCCCATATTGCGTTTGGCAAAAGAGGGGGCCTTGCGGTCCCAGTCCTTACGGCCTTTAGATCTACAAGAACGCTTAAGCCGACTATCACGCCAGATCCGCTCCCAGTCTATGTCAT
>CBDVDF010000289.1:0-3443 GCA_965372675.1 uncultured Desulfobacterales bacterium | reverse complement strand
GGGAGAACTGGTCTTCACCACCCTAACCAAGGAGGCCTTCCCGGTTATCCGCTACCGAACCAAGGATATCTGCAGACTGGTCTCCGACGTCTGCACCTGCGGCCGTACTTTCTACCGGATGCCCAAGATCACCGGCCGCAGCGATGACATGTTGATCATCCGCGGGGTCAACGTCTTCCCTTCCCAGATCGAAGAAGTCCTGATCGGCACAGAAGGAGTCGAGCCCCATTACCAGCTTATCGTTGAACGCCACGGCTCGCTGGATACCATCGAGGCCCAGGTCGAGGTTAGTGAAGAGTTCTTTTCCGACGAGGTTAAAGGCCTGGAAACTCTGGCCCTTAAAATCAAGACCAACATCAAGGACCTGCTCGGCATCTCGTGCAATATCAAGCTGGTTGAACCAAAAACCATCCAGAGAAGTGAAGGCAAGGCGCAGAGGGTTATCGATAAACGCAAGATCTAAGTAAGGGCTCAGCAGCACCCCGTCTGCAGCAGACGGAGCACTGTGCACCCTTAATGGTAGTGATTGAATTGTCAGTTACAGTTCCAAGAGGATTTATTTCATCGGAGGCAAGCGCCATGAACGTCCAACAAATAGCCGTTTTCCTGGAGCACAAACCCGGCCGTCTGGCCGATATCAGCCACTGTCTGGCCGAGAATAATGTCAACATCAGGGCCCTCTCTCTGGCCGACACCACCGATTTCGGCATCCTGCGCCTGGTGGCAGACAACACAGAAAAGGCCCGGAAAGCCCTCAAGGAGAACGGCTTCACGGTCGGGATCACCGAGGTCATCGCCGTGGCCGCCGAGGACAAGCCGGGCGGCATGGACAAGGTCCTCCAGGTGACCAGCAAAGCCGCCCTCAATATCGAATATATGTACGCCTTCACCCAGAAAAGCGGCGAATCCGGCATCCTGCTCTTTAAGTTTGATGATCCGGAAAAAGCCATCGCCGCCTTCAAAGAGGCTGGTATCAAGATTTTAAGTGGCGAAGAAGTTCACTCCATGTAATATACGCAGCTGTTAGTTTTAATGAGCAAATGTAGGCCAAAGTTGCCCGTACCGGGAACGACCCGATCGGGCCATCAGTAAAACCTGAATAAGGGAAAAGGAGGAAAGTTGGTGAAAAATTTACTTAATACAGTTCTTGCGACTGTGGCAGTTCTTGTGGCCATTGTCTCCTTGGTACTGCCGACCAGTGCCAGCGCCAAAACCATCAAAATCGGCGCCATCCTGGCCGTAACCGGCGGTGCATCATTCCTGGGCGGCCCGGAGGCACGGACCCTGGAAATGCTGACGGCGGAACTCAACGCCAGAGGCGGAATCAACGGCAACAAGATCGAATTGATCATCAAGGATTCCGGCGCCAACCCGGAAAAAGCCATTTCTTTCACCAAACAGCTGATCGAAGAAGATAAGGTTTTCGCCATCATCGGACCTTCCACCAGCGGCGAGACCATGAAGATCAAACAGATCGTCGAAGAAGCTAAGATGATCCTGCTTTCCTGTGCAGCCGCCGAAGTTATTGTCAAGCCGGTTGCCAAATACGTCTTCAAAACCCCCCAGAAAGACAGCCATGCCGTTCAGAAGATCTACGGCGCCATGAAAGATTTGGGCATCACCAAGATCGCCGTTCTGGCCGGCAACACCGGTTTTGGTAAAGCCGGTAAAGGCCAGCTGACCAAACGCGCTGCCGATTTCGGTATCGAAGTGGTTATCGCCGAGACCTATGACAAGAAATCCAAAGATCTGAGTGCCGTAGTCGCCAAACTGATGGGCCACAAAGACATCCAGGCCGTAGTCAACTGGTCGATCGTTCCGGCCCAGGGTATCCTGGCCAAGAACATGCGGCAGGCCGGCTGGGATGTACCCCTGTTCCAGAGCCACGGTTTCGGTAACATCAAATACGTTGAAGTCGGCGGTGCCGCTGCCGAGGGCATCATCTTCCCGGCCGGCAAGCTGCTTGCTCCGGAGCTGCTGGCTGACGGCGACCCCCAGAAAGAACTGCTGGCAAAATACAAAGCTGATTACGAGAGCAAATTCAATGAGCCGGCCAGCACCTTTGGCGGTCATGCCTACGATGCCTTCAAGATCCTTTGCCGCGCTATCAGCCTGGTTGGCCCCGACAAGGAAAAAGTCCGTGATACCATCGAAAACCTGAAAGGGTTTGCCGGCACCGGCGGTGTTTTCAACTTCTCGCCGGAAGACCACAATGGCCTGGCGATCGAAGCTTTCGCAATGTGGACTGTTAAGGACGGTAAATTCGCTCCTTATAAGAAATAAACAATCTGAAGCTATGTACTCCGCCGCCATCATTCCCTACCTGGGATGACGGCGGCAGTTTTATATTAGAAGTGCCTAAAGTACTTAAAGTTATAAGTGCCTAAAGTTAATGGTTGTTCACGGATTAAATTAGAACAGACCATAGTAGAACAATGTCTGGATGTGGCCCGGAGTTGAATGCCTGCCAAGCTATCCATTCGTCATTCTTCCTTTAACTTTAGGCACTTTAGGCACTTTAGCGCACTTTAGGCACTTTTTTCCCCATGACCCCCGAACTCTTCCTCCAATATGTTTTTGCCGGCCTGACCTACGGCATTATCTACGCCATTGTCGCGATCGGCTTCAATATCATCTACAACACCACCGGTATAATCAACTTCGCCCAGGGCGAGTTCGTCATGCTGGGGGGAATGATCGCTATTTCCCTGAACAATATAATGCCGCTACCATTGGCCATTGCTCTGGCGGTGGCGATCACCATGCTGGTCGGCGCCCTGATCGAGATCGTCTTTATCCGCTGGCTCGACCGACCGTCGGTGCTGCGGATGATCATCATCACCATCGGCCTTTCGATCCTGATCCGGGAAGTGGCCTTGCATATCTGGGGAGAAAGTGTCCGCTCCCTGCCTTATTTCGTCGGCAACGAAGTGACCTCGATATCGCTCTTCGGCACCAGGGTCTCGCCACAGGTCCTCTGGGTGATGGGGATCTGCACGATAATGGTCCTCTGCCTGAGCCTTTTCTTCCGCTACACCCTTACCGGCCAGAAGATGCAGGCCTGCGCTTCCAACCGGACCGCCGCCACCCTCTGCGGCATCAACACCAGAAATATGGTTACCCTCTCCTTCATGCTCAGTGCCGGGATCGGCGCCCTGGCCGGTTGCGTAATGTCGCCGATCACCTACACCGAATACGACGGTGGCACTGGTCTGGCCATCAAGGGCTTCACCGTGGCGATCATGGGTGGCCTCGGCAACAGTATGGGGGCGGTAGCCGCCGGGTTGCTGCTCGGCCTGCTTGAAGCCTTCAGTGTCAGCGTTCTGCCCCTGGCTTTCCAGGATGCGATCTCGATCAGCATCCTGCTGTTGATTCTTTTCGTCCGGCCCCACGGCCTGTTCGGCAACAAAGAAGCCGCCGGTCTCAAGGAGTTCTGATGAAAC
>CBDVDF010000288.1:0-3504 GCA_965372675.1 uncultured Desulfobacterales bacterium | reverse complement strand
GAGATGGTTGTCACCATCTCCGGCAAGGGCATCAAGAGGCCGGCTAATCTCAGGATCAGGGTCGGCACCAGACTCAGTGACATCGTTGAGTATCTCGGCGGCGTCACCCCAGAACTTTCCAAGATCATCATGGGCGGCCCGATGATGGGTTTCGCCGTTTCCTCACTCGATATCCCGATCACCAAGACCACCTCGGCGATCCTCTTCCTCAGCGAGGATGAGATCGATACCAGTCCGCATACACAGTGCATTCGCTGCGGCTGGTGCCTGGAGGTATGTCCGATGGGTCTTGAGCCCAAGGAGATCGCCATCCATGTTGAAGCAGGTAAACCAGAGGATACCGGCCAGTTCGGTGTTTTTGAATGTTTCGAATGTGGTTGCTGTGCCTATGTCTGCCCGGCCAAACGGCCGCTGGTCCAGTTCATCAGGCTGGCCAAGATGAAAGCCAAGCACCAATAGTATTTTAGTATTCAAGGAGAAGAACCATCAAACAGCAAGAACCGGATAATCAGCCCCAGACTGCTCTGCGGGGATTATGGAAGGTTTCCGTTTCTCCCCATGTGCGGAGCAACGAATCGGTCGAGAAGATCATGTGGACCGTGGTGGCCTGCCTGTTGCCGCCGCTGCTTCTGTCGGTGTTTATCTTCGGGATCCAGACCCTGATCATTACCGCGGTAAGCGTGATCAGCTGTGTGGCGATCGAGGCGATCAGCCAGAAATGTCTTGGCCGCAAGGTCTCGGTCGGGGATGGCAGTGCGGTGATCACCGGCATGCTGATCGCTTTTGTGATCCCGCCCGGCGTTAACTATTTGCTGCCGGTACTCGGGGCGGTGATGGCGATCTACGTCGGCAAACATCTGCTGGGTGGACTCGGCTACAATATATTCAATCCGGCCCTGCTGGCCCGGGCATTTATGCTTGCCACCTTTCCGGTTGCCATGACCTCGGCCTGGCTGCCGCCGTTGCAGGATATGGCGATCTTTTCCTATCTTGGCACGCCGCTCGATGCTTTGACCACCGCCACACCGTTGGCTCTGATCAAGGAACAGGGCATGGCCGCTTTCACCGCCCAGTATGGGGCAGCGCCCAATTTCTACACCGACTTTTTCCTGGGCTGGCGTCCCGGCTGTATCGGCGAGACTTCCGGTCTGCTGATCGTCCTTGGCGGCCTTTACCTGCTTTATCGCGGTTATATCACCTGGCATATTCCGACCTCGGTCATTGGTAGTGTCGCCCTGTTGTCCTGGGCTTTCGGTGGCGAGACCCTCTTTACCGGCGATCCGGTTCTGGCCGTTCTTTCCGGCGGCATCCTGCTGGGCGCCTTTTTTATGGCCAATGATTACGTGACCTGCCCGACCAACAAGACCGCCCAGTTGGCCTATGGAATTGGGATCGGCGCTCTGACCGTGCTGATCCGCCTCAAGGGCGGCTATCCCGAGGGGGTCTGTTACGCGATCCTCCTGATGAATCCGGTCAGTTCGGTTTTCGACAGCTGGTTCAAGCCGCAGCGTTTCGCGCCGCCGCTTGCTCCCGAGGGAGGTGAGAAATGAAAGAAATTCTCACCATCATCTTTCGTCTGACTATCACCTGCCTGGTTGCCGGCTTGATAATGGGCGCCGGTTTTATCCTCACCAACAAGGCCAAGCAGCATAACGAACACGTTAACGAGCAGCGGGTGATGTTGCGCCTGCTCGGTTATTCAGCAAGCAATCCGGCTCCAGAGAGCATGGAACTGCACGAGGTCTACCGCTATGTAGTTACCGAAGGGGAGACCCTGTCGGTGGCTTATCTCCTGCCGGTGCATGAGAGTTTCGTCTTCGTCAATATTGGCCTCGATGGCAGTTTTCTCGGCCAGTATCCGGTGGAGATTGCGGCCGAGAAGGTGATCAAGGTCAGTGACCGCGACAACGCGGTTCTCACGGCGCTCGGTGCCGGTAAAGCCATCCGTTTTGCCGACCAGACCATCGTCGTGACCGACAACGGCAAGCGGCAGGCCTACCTGCTGCCCGGCGAGTTCACCGGTTTCAAGACCTTCATCAAGGTGATCCTGGCGGTTGATCCGGATTTCACTGTTCTGGGTCTGGAGATCATGGAACATGAAGAGGATCCCGGTCTCGGCGGCGAGATCGTCCAGGATTATTTCAAGGGCCAGTTCATCGGCAAGGACTTCGAGGCCATCAAGAAGATCAAGGTGGAGAAGGTGCCGCTTCCGGATGAGTACCAGCAGGCCCTTGAGGCTGAGAAGAACGGCTTGAACGAGGAAGAGGTCGCCAGGATCCGGGCCCTCTACAGTGACAAGAATATCTATGCCCTGACCGGTGCCACCATCTCCAGTACGTCGGTGACCAACGGTGCCAAAGGCATAGTCAAGAAATTCGCTTACCGGATGTCGATCCTTGACCGGGTCCTAGACAAACAGCAGATAGCGGTCCCCTTCTGATGATTTCCCCGGAGGAGCATTGTGGCTACTGATAAATCAAATTTCCAGCTGGTTGTAAGCGGCATTTTAAACGAGAACCCGATCTTTCGGTTGGTCCTCTCGATGTGCCCTGCGGTCGGGATCAGCACGACGATGATGAACGGCCTGCTGCTCGGCATTGCCGTACTCTTCGTCCAGGTCTTTTCCAGCGTTACCATTGCTCTGATCAAGGATCTGATCCACCCACGGATCAGAATCCCCACCTATACCCTGACCATTGCCACCTGGGTGACGATCATCGATATGGTGCTTGCCGCCTACCTCCCCGAGGCTTACGCCAAGATGGGAATTTTTGTCAAGCTGATCGTCGCCTTCGCCATTATCACCATGCGGCTTGAGATGTTCGCCTGCAAGGAGAGTGTTACCGCCTCTTTCTGGGATGGCTTTGGGATGGGGCTCGGCTTCCTGGTCGGCATGATGGCCCTCGGTTTTGTCCGGGAGTTGCTTGGTCTCGGTACTCTGATGGGCTACGATATCCTCGGCTTTAAGCCGCTGTTGTTCTTTGTCCTGCCATTTGCCGGTTTCTTCGTGGTCGGCTTGATGATGGCTTTTTTCAACTATGTCGAGATCGTTTATAAACGCGCCAAAGCAAAGCAGGCCGAGATATGAAGACGATGACCATGCTGAAAAGATCACTGGCTGCGCTGCTGCTCCTGCTTGTCCTGCCGGTAATGGCCCAGGCGGAGCTGATCAGCGGCAAGAGTTTTGGCGAGGAGAACGAGATAATCGTCGACTTCTCTGCTGCGGTAGATCCTTCTGCCGCCGCCGACCCGGCCAATTATATTGTTTATGAGGAACCGGATCCGGATATCCGTCTGGACCTTGAGCGGGTATTAGTCGGTGATGATGATCGCTCGGTGACCCTGGTTTTCACCGAACCGCTCAATACCACCCAGACCCATATCGTTTCGATAAGCGGGGTCGGCCCGACGGTCGAGTCATTCAAGGTGAGCAAGTCCTATCTCGGCTACCTGTTCTCGATCCTGATCGGGGCCCTGCTGATCAACAACTTTGTCTTCACCAAA
>CBDVDF010000287.1:0-3532 GCA_965372675.1 uncultured Desulfobacterales bacterium | reverse complement strand
GAGATCGAGCGGGAGCGACAGGTTATCCTCCCGGAACTTGCCATGGTCGAGGACACCCCCGACGACCGGGTCCATGAACTGTTTACGGGTCTGCTCTGGAAGGGGCATAGCCTGGCCAATACCATATTGGGTCAACGTCGGGTTGTTGAAGACATAGACGAGGCCGGGCTGCGTGAATACGTGCGTCGCTCGTATCTACCCGGACGGATAGTTGTCGCGGCTGCCGGCAATGTCGACCATGACCGGTTTGTCGAGATCTGGCAGCAGAAGTTCGCCGCTGCAGATCTGGCTGGAGAAGATATTCCCCGTCGTCAGCCGCCGCCGGCTGATCTGGTCCCGTCCTGTCAGGTTATTAACCGCCCCCTCGAGCAGGTCCATCTGGTCATGGGCACCACCGGCGTGGCGGTTAACTCGCCGGATCGTTACAAGATGCTGATCTTGAATATTATTCTGGGCGGCAATATGAGTTCGCGGCTCTTTCAGGAGATCAGGGAGAAAAGAGGGCTGGCCTATTCCGTCTACTCCTATCTGTCTGCCAACTCCGATAGTGGTTATGCGGCCATCTACCTGGGGGTTGATCCCCGCTCTTTAAGTGAATCGGTTGGCCTGGTCCGCGGTGAGTTGACGAAGATCAAGGAAGATGATGTCAGCGATGATGAATTAAGCGGGGCGGTTCAATATACCATAAGCGGCATCTATCTGGCCGCCGAGAACATGGAGGCCAGGATGACCAGTCTGGCCAAGAATGAGTATTATCTCGGCCGGTACGTGCCGGTTGAGGAGGTTGTTGCCGGGCTGTCCGAGGTGAAGTCCGTAGAGATCGGTGAAATGGCTCGGAGTGTTTTTAGTACCGAAAAGATACCGGTGGCAGTGATCGGCCCGGTTGCCGAAGAACAGATCATCAAGGAGATCGGCTAGTGGTTAAAGCGATTAATGCGCCAGGACAACAGGTGGAGATCAGCTTTTGCCGGTTGCGGCCAGAGGAAGATGGTGATCTGGTTTTGCCGGCTTATCATTCTGAGCTGGCGGCCGGCATGGATATCGGGGCCGCGATTACCGGTCCGGTTGTAATGGCGCCGGGAGAGATTAGTATTTTCCCCACCGGTTTTGCGGTGGCCATCCCCCCGGGCTATGAGATCCAGGTGCGGCCGCGGAGCGGCTTGGCCATCAAACACGGGATAACCGTGGTCAATGCCCCCGGAACCATTGATGCCGATTACCGGGGAGAGATTATGGTCGGCCTGGTTAATCTGGGTTCTGAGCCCTTTACGATCAACCGGCAGGATCGGATCGCCCAACTGGTGCTGGCTCCGGTCTGCGCGGCGCAGGTAAGCGAGGTTGATGAACTTGACAAAACGGTACGTCAGGCTGGGGGGTTTGGCCACACAGGTCTGTAATTAACGAGCCGCTACCAGCTGATCTTTGTTGTCGCTGTCCGGTTCGTATACCATAGTATAATGAACCGTCTTGCTCCTAGAATATCGCCTGAATTGGCTCGTTAATTTGTTTGTAAGATGGCGATATTGTTTGATCTTATTTAACTGGAAAACTTATGAGATTTTGTGTTCTAGGCAGCGGCAGCAAGGGTAACTCGACCTTTATTGAGGGTGGTGGAACCCGGATCCTGATCGATGCCGGATTCTCCGGGATCGAACTGGAGCGGCGGCTGGCGGCTATAGATGTGGATATTAGAACGATTTCGGCCTTGCTGGTCACCCATGAACATGGTGATCATATCTGCGGGGTTCAGGTCCTGGCGCGAAGGTTTGGCTTGCCGGTTTTTATCAGCCGGGCGGCCAAGGAGGTTGCCGGCTCTAAACTGGAGAAGGTTGCCGACTGGCACGAGATCGTTGCCGGTCAGGAGTTTAGATGGCAGGATCTTGAGATCCATCCTTTCAGTGTTTCCCATGACACCGCCGATCCTCTGGGTTTCGTGGTCGGTCATGGAGATCGTTCTGTTGGTTACTGTACGGATACCGGTGCCATTTCACGTCTTATGCAACATCGTCTGGGGGGATGCAACGGATTGGTTCTTGAATGCAACCATGATCTGGAGATGTTGAAGAATGGTGGCTATCCCCCCTGGCTGCAACAACGAATCCGTTCCAAAGACGGGCATCTGACCAACAGTGATGCTGCCGGTTTCCTGGTCGACCTTATCCATGGGGGGCTTGAACATGTGGTCCTGGCCCACATAAGCGACACCAATAATACCCATGATCTGGCCAGGAAGACAGTGGAAGAACACCTGCGCGAGTATGACCTTACAGCCACGGAACAGCGACGCTTCAAGGTCTCGGTGGCCAGACAGGGTGTGGTGGGAGAAGTTATCTCTCTTAACGGCCGGAGTTAGTTGCCCGTCAGTTCCTTGAGCAGTCTCTCTGACATGGCTTTGACGGGGTCTTTGGCGCTATCGGCTGTACCGGTGGGCTGACCTTTTGTCAGCGCTCTCCCCAACTCTTCAACGACTTTTCTTCCCACGGCTTTTTGGATCTGCTTGCCGGCAGCTTTGGTATCGATGGTCAATTTGGGATCCTGGACCGATCCTTTTGCCTTGAGGTGCAGGGTGGTGCGTCCCTGGTCATCGCCCAGATATTTGGCAAAGGTGGCTTTCTCGTCAAGGATCTGCCCGTATTCAGGGGAAAGTCGCAGAGTCAGCGGCATATCAAGACGGCCGTCCAGGCCGACTGTTCCTTTGGCAAGAATATCGATGTTACTGCTCTGCAGGCCCGAGTCCAGGAAGACCTTGCCTTTTTCTATTCTGAGATCGCCGGAGAAGTTCTCGAAACGCAGGTCCTTCAGTTCCTCGAGGTCCAGCAGGTTGGCCAGAGCGGTTGTCATCGGCGTATTCTGCATGCCGCCATCGACCAGAGTAAATCTCCCGTCCGCATCGAGAGTTTTGCTGATCACCGGCCATTCGCTACCGCTGCCACGGAAGGTGAGATCGGTGTCAAGGCTGCCGGTGAAGGCCTCTGCCGGTTTATCAAGAAATGACATGATCTTGGCAACCTGAATACCCCGGCTGGACAGTTTTCCCTGAAAGGTTGGTTCAGGGTTAGCTATGTCGGCTTTGACCTCACCGATAATGCTACCGCCGAAGAGCAGAGCGCCAAGTTTGTCCAGAGAAATTATATTGTCTTTGACCTGGTAGTTCAGAGCGATCTCTCTGAACTCAACCTCGCTGGTGTAAAGCTTGTCAATATTGACCCGGCCATGGGCGGATATATTGAGAGCGGCAGGTTTTTGGGCATCGGCGCTTTCCCCGCCATTTTTTGTCGGCGGTTGCGGGGCGGTGGCTGGTTTCTTTCCTGGGTCGTCGTTGGAGGTGAACTGATTGAGCGAGGCCAGTTTATCCAAATCAATGCTCTTGCTGGCGATGTTGAATTCTATCTCAGGGGATGAGGTATAGTTGTCGGCCCGGCCATCGACATCTATCCTGTCAAAACCCAAGGTCAGCGAGCCTCTGAAGTCGATCGTTTTCTCGTTTATCCCGCACTTGATCTGGAGAACCGGTTTGTGGCCATGGTATTCG
>CBDVDF010000286.1:0-3542 GCA_965372675.1 uncultured Desulfobacterales bacterium | reverse complement strand
CGGTGCCTGCCGGGCCCTGGTGGAGGGAGGGAAAAGCCTGCTGCCTTCAGGTATTGTCGAAGTGCGTGGACGTTTCAAGGTGGGCGCCCCGGTGCTTTGCCTTGATCAGTCCGGCAAGCATGTCGCCACGGGGTTGGTAAATTACCGTTCAAGAGATATAGAGGAGATAAAAGGGGCAAATACTTCTGCTATAGAGGGCATCCTGGGCTTTAAAGATAGCGACGAGGTTATCCATCGTGACAATCTGGTGATCACTCTGAGTGAGGGAGTTAAACTTGGCTAGCTGTTTAGTTTAAGGACTTTTTGAGGGAATTTTATGACGATCCAGGAACAGATTTTGGAGATGGCGATCGAAGCCAGACGGGCTGCCCGGGAGATCGCTTCAATGCCGACTGCTGCCAAGGACAGATTGCTGGGCCTGATGGCGGATGCTCTTATCGACAAAGTCGATTATATCAAAGAAGAGAACCGTAAAGATCTTGAAGCGGGTAAGGAGAAGGGCTTGTCTGCCGCTATGCTTGACCGTCTGGAACTTTCCGACAAAGTGATCGATTCCATGGTCGGCGGTTTACGTGAAGTGGCCGCTCTGCCCGATCCGATCGGCGAGATCACCGAGATGGCCAAGCGTCCCAATGGCATAACGGTCGGCCGGATGCGGATCCCCCTCGGCGTGGTTGGGATGATCTACGAATCAAGACCCAATGTTACAGTTGATGCGGCCGCCCTTTGTCTTAAAGCCGGCAACGGTGTCTTCCTGCGTGGCGGTTCGGAGGCAATTCATTCAAATATAGCTCTGGCCCGGGTTCTTAAAGGGGTACTGGAAGCGGAGGGAGTTGATCCAGCCATTGTCCAGGTAGTGCCGGTTACTGACCGGGAAGCAATAAACGTCCTGCTTACTCTCGAAGAATACATTGATCTGATCATTCCCCGGGGCGGGGAGGGGCTGATCCGTTTTGTCTCGGAGAACTCCAGGATCCCGGTCCTCAAGCATTATAAAGGTGTCTGCCATCTGTTTGTCGATCAGAGTGCTGACCAGCAAATGGCGGTTGACATCGTCATGAACGGCAAAGTACAAAGGCCAGGGGTCTGTAATGCCCTGGAAACCATGCTGGTCCATCGTAATATTGCCGACAGTTTCCTACCGGCTGCCGCCAAAGCCCTGAGTGGTGCTGGTGTGGAAATACGGGGCTGCGAAGCGACCTGTCGGATCTTGCCCGGAGCCAAGGTGGCCACAGAAGAAGACTGGGGGATGGAATTCCTCGACCTGATCCTGGCGGTCCGAGTTGTCGACAGTCTTGAAGAGGCGATGGATCATATTGTCAAGTACGGTTCACAACATACCGAAGTTATCGTTACCGAGAGTTACCGTAACTCGCAACGCTTCCTCCGGGAAGTTGATGCCTCTGCGGTCATGATCAATGCTTCCAGCCGTTTCAATGACGGTGGCGAATTCGGCCTGGGGGCTGAGATCGGTATAAGCACAACCAAACTTCATGCTTACGGCCCCATGGGACTGAAGGAGCTGACTGCCAGGAAGTTCATTGTTTACGGTGATGGCCAGATTCGCGCCTGAGGAGGGTCCGCTCTCCGACCGAACCACAGCGTGATTGTGTTTAGTTTGCCCGGAGGGGTTTATCGTGGCAGTTACTGACATGCGTGAGATCCATGCTGGGCGGCTCGGAGTGCTGGGTGGGACTTTTGACCCGGTCCACAATGGCCATCTGGCTCTGGCGGATCATCTTCTTAATACCTTCCGGTTGGACTCTCTCCTGTTTATCCCGGCCGCGAGGCCACCCCACAAGGATCATCTCGAAACAACCCCTTTTGACGATCGGTTGGCGATGCTGGAAATGGCTACCCGGTCGGACCGCCGCTTTTTGGTCTCAGACCTGGAGGCCCACAGAGATGGACCGTCCTATTCGATCGACACCCTCGTGGAACTGAAGAAGGTGCTGGCTGATGAAGTGCAGTTGTTCTTTATCATCGGCGTGGACGCTTTTGTTGAGCTGAACACCTGGGAAAATTACCGGGGCTTGACCGATCACGCCAATCTTCTGGTGATCGACCGCCCGGACTATCCTTTGGCAATGGTTGAGACGGTGGTAAGTCAGTTGGGTCGTTACTCCTTTGATAACGATCAGGGTTGCTGGAGCGCACCAGAACACCAAGGGCGAGTGTATCCCCTGGCAGTCCCGCCCGTTGATATTTCATCTACCGACATCCGAAGAAAGATCACCAGAGGTCAAGACTTTTTAAGTCTCGTTCCCCCCCCAGTAGGTCAATATATAATTGAACATGGATTGTACAAGGGGCCGGCACCGGAGATAACAGATAGCGGTGGAAAAGCCGGCCGGTGATGTGCTGATCTACAGGAAGCTGGCGATGATGGCGGTGATGTTGTCCTTACCGCCCTTGGCGTTGGCGGCGCTGATCAGCTGCTGGCAGGTGGTTTCCAGGCTGCCGTTCAATTTAAGGATAGACTGGATCTGTTTGTCGGTAAGCATACCGTTAAGTCCGTCGGAACAGATGATCAGTTTGTCTCCGGACTCCAGATCGGTTTCTATGATGTCTACATTGACCCTTTCGCGAAAACCAAGGGCTCTGGTGATCATGTTCCTTATTGAGGATTTACTCGCTTCCTCCCTGGTTATAAGGCCGCTTTTAACCTGTTCCTCAACGACCGAATGGTCGGTGGTTAGTTGTTGTAATTTGCCGTGGCGAAGCAGGTAGGCCCGGCTGTCACCAACATGGGCGATCGACAACTTGGATTTATCCTGGTCGGGGAGCCAGGCGGCGACCAGGGTGGTGCCCATGCCCTGCCAGTCTTCGCGGCCGGCAGCGGTATCAGCCAGCAGTTGATTGGAAAGGATGACCGCCGAGTTAAGACGGTTGCCGGCCCTGGAGAATCGGTTGTTAAAGCCGGTCAGGTATGGCTCGTCAGTGGTGATAGTGCGGCGAATGTAATCCATCATTACATCAATGGCCATCTTGCTTGCTACTTCACCTGCGGCGTGTCCACCCATGCCGTCCGCGACAATGAACAGGCCGATCTTTTGATCGATGCCGAAATGATCTTCGTTCTTGCGGCGTTTTTTCCCGACGTCTGTTTTGCCGTATACCTTGAATTTCAAATGCTTACTCCTAAAGTTTTAAGCGGTCAGCTAATATCGGCCTTGAATCGTCAGACGTTCTCCAGGCATTGCTGGGCCTCAATAACCACTTCGCCGGCGGTAGTGAATCTTTTTGAGCGGCTCTTGGCCATCATTCTTTTGACCAGAGTTTCGCAACAGGGTGGAATATCCGGTCGCAACTCATGAATGGGCTGGAATTTGGCGCTGGCAATATTATGCATTAAATTGCCGATATTGCTGCTTTTAAATGGTTTGTTGCCAGTAAGCAGCTCATAGAAAACCGCCCCCAGTGAAAAAATATCGGAGCGACCGTCAAGCTTTTTACCGAGGACCTGTTCAGGAGACATGTAATTAGGGGTACCGAGGATCACTCCGGTCTGAGTGCTGTCAGCGGAAGTGAGTCGGGCGATC
>CBDVDF010000285.1:0-3543 GCA_965372675.1 uncultured Desulfobacterales bacterium | reverse complement strand
TTATTTTGGATATGACAAACAAGGGAAATTCCGTGTGGACTCAGAGCTGCCCGAGTTTGAGATTGCCACGTCGGGCTAAAGCCCTCCTCGCAATGACCATTTATCTCGTCATCGAAGTCTTCGCTATCTGCGAGGGAACGGCAGTGATCGCGGCAGATAAGAGACCGAAGGGATACTTCGATCTCTATCTATTTGATGCTGCAACACCGTTACCAACCCTACCATCAACTCCCAACCGCATCGCGTAGCCACTCCTCAACTTCCGAGCGCCTTGGCAGTTTACCGCTACTCCTGATCTGGTCATTAATGATCAGAGCCGGGGTTGTCAGCCCCCCATAACGCCAGATCTCGTCCGGGTCATGGATCAATTCTATATCTGCCGCCACTCCCATCTCCTGGAGGATATCGAAGGTCATCGTATTAAGCTTGTTGCAGCTGGTACAGGCCTTGCCAAGGATCTTGATCGACAGCTCCCCGGATTGCTCTGAGTCCCCACTGTGATGCTTGCGATACTCGCGCCGCAAGGCCTCGCGATATTGGCCGGTGGCAGTATCAGGGATATAATTCTCCTTACTGACCACCCCCATCAACAGCTCGACCGCCTCATCCTCTGTAATGTCCGGCGACGCGAGAACTTTCGCCAAAGCCACATCCAGGCCGATCAGGCCGACCGTGACCCGACCAATCCGCAGAGTACGCTGCAAGGGAATGTCATCATTTTTCTTCATTGATATTAAATGGTTAGCGGTTTAGGAAAATTATTAACAACAGGAAATAAGGGCGTTGTCTGCGAGTTTTTGATAACCAGACTGATGGTCCTGATAACGGAAGGGAAACATGGTATCAACCGGACTTTTCTACGGCTAGCCGGTAAACATTGCCTTCGCCGCTGATTACCCGGCAAGTCTTGATATTACATATTTTTCAAACCAGACAGGAAGTTGCTTAACTTCAATATCCAGGTTTTTGTTGGGTGTTACTTTAGCCAAAAGCTTTAATTCTTTACTTGAATTGTCGAAAATAAAAGTTCTGTATGACAACTTCATTGCCGGGAGTAAATTTTCTAATGACTTGAAATATCTGTCTCGGATCTTGCTTTCCGGTACTTTATGACCGCCTTCCGAGACTCGTTGACTAACCCTTTCAATATTGATCTCTGGAGAGTTTGTTGAAACAAAATACAGATAGGTCCTGTAGCCTCTTTTGTTAGCTCTTCTGATAAAATCAACTTTGTCAGGATGTGAGAAGACTGTCTCAAATGAGAATGTCTCGTTTGTATGTAGCAGAGAAGAACGCAGAAAGTCTGTCAGAATCGCTATTTCGTACATATTCGCCGGCCTGTAAAATTCAGCCTTCGAATCAACCATTTTGAATGAAAGGCCAGATGGTAGCCTAGAATAAAGTCCATGCTTACGGACAAAGGACGCTAATTCATCAAGAGACGGAGCAAGATTGTATGCATTAAAGTCTATGAAACCTTTCTGTTTGACTTTTGCGTACAGATCATCAGCATTCAGATAATAGCCAAGATTAAACTTACCCTTTAGCTCGGTATTTAAAGTTGTTTTGCCAGATCCGTTCGGCCCCGCAAATATCCTGACCCGCCCCACTTCAACCTATCTTGTAACGCTTTTTAAGGGGTTTAACATACGCTCTGTCAAGGACTTCAAGCACTTCTTCCCGCCCATCAGCATGCTTTTTTATGATCTTTTTACCGGATTGGTATGTGATTGCACCACCTGCCTGGCGGGTTTTATTTACTGCCTTGGCTGTCGCCTGATGTGCACTCTTTATTAAATTTTCTTTTGTAATTTCACTACGCATATCCAGTACCCACAAATCCTGGTCGATAGTTAATGATCATCATCTAACTCAATAATAGCTTTTTTACTCTGAATTGACAATTAAACAATGCCCCTTCACCACTCTATCGTCTCCTTGCCGTGCTCTCTCAGATAATCATTACACTTAACAAAAACCCCGGAGCCCAGAAAACCACGGTGGGCCGAAAGGGGTGAGGGATGACTGGTCCTTAAGATCAAGTGGCGACGTGGATCGATAAGCTCGGCTTTTTTCTGGGCGAAGGCCCCCCAGAGCATGAAAACAACCTGCTCTTTTTGCTCTGAGATCGTTTCAATGATATTGTCGGTCAGTTTATGCCAGCCGAGATCGGCATGCGAGTTAGAACTGCCGGCCAGCACAGATAGTCCGGCATTCAACAGCAGGACACCCTGCTCGGCCCAGCGGGTCAGATCGGTAGAAAAGTTCTGCGGCTCTCCGGGATAGATAGTGGCCTGGATCTCTTTGAAGATATTCTTCAGTGACGGAGGAACCGGGATTCCTTGCCGGACCGAAAAACAGAGGCCGTGGGCCTCGGATACGCCCTGAACTTCGTTAATATAGGGATCCTGGCCGATGATCACCACCCGGACTTTTTCAAAAGGGGTAAGACGCATTGCATTGAAGACCAGATCCCGGGCCGGATAAACCTTTCGGCCCTTCGAGGCTGCCCCATAGGCAAGATCGAGTAATTCTTTATGATAGCCCTGTTTCATCAGGGGGATGGTTTCTTCCCAGAGCGGCATGGCAGGATTGTAAGTTAAAAGTTATAAGTGTAAAGTTACTAAGTGCCCCTTGAGGGTAAAAGTTGTGGATGTTAGCAGCTACCCCTTGAGGGTACTTTTTGAGTAAAGAGGCATTGTCATCCCGAACTCCCCTCCCTGTCATCTCGAACTCCCCTCCCTGTCATCCCGAACTCCCTACCCTGTCATCCCGAACTCCCTACCCTGTCATCTCGAACGAAGAGAGAGATCTTTCTGATCAGTAACTACCCCAGGAGTTTAAGATCTCTCGTCGCAAGCTCCTCGACATGACAGCTACTGCACGTCATCCCGAACTCCCCTACCCTGTCATCTCGAACGAAGAGAGAGATCTTTCTGATCCGTATCTACCACAACTTTTCACTTTTAATTTTTCACTTTTAGCTACCATTCCCAATCATCCTTATTCCATTCCGACTGGTTGTAAAGGTCGCAGGCAATGATCGGACTATCATATTTTCTGGTCAAAGGGATCTCCAGCTTCTTGTCCCCGTCTTTGACTGTAACTCTCTTGCTGACCAATATTTCGCTTTTAGCCACATTACCGCTGCAGGTAATCGCCTTCCAGAAGACCGAGCCGTTCAGCAGGTATTCGCCCGGGGCGACTCCCGAGAGCGAGAACTTGCCTTCCTTATCGCTGGTCACCCGTTTCAGGTACTTCTCATAGCGGGGATCAGCCTCGGCCAACGACTTGTTCTGCTGGTACTTGATCTCATACCATTGCTTACTGTAAGAGGTGACTGGTTCGAGATAGACACTGGTCTCTTCGCCAAACTGCTCTTCCTCGAACTGGTCGATCAGAAAGACCTTGCCACTGATCACCGTCTCACCCTGCAGTTTCAGGGCCGCCAGTTCGCTCTCAGGAAACACCACCCGCTGCATACCCCCACAACCGGTCAACAGCAAAACAATCAAGATTAAAGTCAGTGATCTATAGGGCATC
>CBDVDF010000284.1:0-3558 GCA_965372675.1 uncultured Desulfobacterales bacterium | reverse complement strand
ATCCATGGGTGGTTACGACGAGCAAGATATTCATTTTATGAAGCTGGCTTTACGAGAGGCCAGAAAGGGCTTGGGCAGGACTTCACCCAACCCTTGCGTCGGCGCGGTTGTAGTCAAGAACGGTCGCTTGATCGCCAAGGGTTATCATCGGCGGGCCGGCACTCCCCACGCGGAAGTTAATGCCTTGGAACAGGCCGGGCGAGCCGCCATAGATGCGACGATATATGTTACTCTTGAACCCTGTAACCACACCGGTCGCACCCCTCCCTGCACGAAAAAGATATTAGCGGCCGGCATCAGGCGGGTCGTCATCGGCATGGCAGATCCCAACCCCCTTGTCAACGGCGGTGGCAATGATTACCTTGCCAGTCGTGGCCTTGAGGTGGTCTCCGGGGTCCTTGAAAAGGAGTGTTGCCAGCTGAACCGCTCTTTTATCAAACATGTCTCTACCGGCCTGCCTTGGGTGATCATGAAGGCTGGTCTTAGTGTGGATGGCCGGATCGCCACCAGGAGCGGACAGAGCAACTGGATAACCGGTGCTAAATCCAGGCTTCAGGTCCATCGTCTGCGGGACCGGGTTGATGCCATCCTGGTCGGGGCCGGGACTGCTCTGGCAGATGATCCCTCACTGACCAGCAGATTACCGTCCGGTCGCGGCCGGGACCCCTTAAGGGTGGTTCTCGACAGCAGCCTGCGGTTGCCGGCTGAAGCCAGGATGCTTAAGCAGGAATCTCCTGCGGCCACTTGGGTTTTCTGCGCTGAAGGTGCGGACCAACTACGAAAAGTGGAGTTGGAAAAGGCTGGGGCGGTCGTCAAGTCGGTCGGGGTCGATCCTGCCGGTGGTCTTGATCTGCCGGCAATCCTCAAGGAACTTGGCAGTTCTGGAGTAACCAGTTTGCTGGTCGAAGGAGGTGGCAATATCCACGCTTCTTTCCTCCGGCAGGGATTGTATGATCAGGCCAACCTGTTTATTGCACCGCTGTTCATCGGTGCGGATGGGACGTCTGTGGTCGGTGACCTGGGGTTGAACGAGGTCGGCCAGGCCAAAAGGTTCAGAACCTCGAAAACCAGAAGGTTCGGTGAAGACGTAATGATAGAAGGATTTTTTAAAGAATAGTTTTCAGGCGGGTTTACGTATGTTTACCGGGATCATTCAGGGCAGGGGTACGATTTTTGAGAAGAGGCCTGCCGGCGGCGGCATGGTCTTCGGGATAGAGGCGGATTTCGATCTGCCCGATCCCGAAGAGGGTGAGTCGATAGCAGTAAATGGGGTCTGTCTAACCGCCAGGGATATCAGCGGCCGCCGTTTTCTGGTCGACGTATCGCCCGAGAGTCTTGAGCGGACCAACCTCGGCAAGGCGGTGGTCGGCAGTATCGTTAACCTGGAGCGGGCTCTTCGGCTCAGCGACCGTCTTGGCGGTCATCTGGTCAGTGGTCATGTTGACGCGGCGGCCCGGATCGTCTCTCGTAAGCCGCTTGGTGATTTTGTTCTTTTTACCTTTGAAGTGCCGGCCGGGTTGGGCCGCTATATTATCGAGAAGGGCTCGATCACCATCGACGGGATCAGTCTGACTGTTAACCAGATTGATGAGCAGACCTTTTCGGTATCCATTATCCCCCACACTTTGGAAATTACCACTCTCGGTGGACTGGCTCAGGGTGACCTGATCAACCTTGAAGTGGATCTTATCGGCAAATATGTCGAAAAACTTCTGGCTGTGAAACCGGAGGGAGGTGAGATGGCTTCGGCCATAAACCCCTCTTTTCTGGCCGAGCACGGCTTTATCAAGTAAACGGTGAGATAAGAATATGACTGTGAATACGATTGAAGAGGCAATTGAGGATATCCGGGCCGGTAAAATGGTCATCCTGGTCGATGATGAAGATCGGGAAAATGAAGGGGATCTGTGTATGGCGGCCCAGATGGTCACGCCTGACGCGGTCAATTTCATGGCCACCCACGGCCGCGGTCTGATCTGTCTTACCCTGATTCCGGAGCAGATCGACAAACTGCAGCTGCCGATGATGGTCAGTGACAATAAGTCGCCTTTCGAGACCGCCTTCACGGTAAGCATTGAGGCCACCAGCGGGGTTACCACCGGTATTTCCGCTGCTGACCGGGCCCGGACCATCCAGGCCGCGGTCCGGCTGGACGTCAAACCGACGGATATTGTCAGCCCGGGACACATCTTCCCCCTGCGAGCCCGCCGGGGCGGGGTGCTGGTCCGAACCGGACAGACCGAGGGTTCTGTGGATTTGGCCCGTCTGGCCGGCCTGAGACCCTCGGGGGTGATCTGTGAGATCATGAACGAGGATGGCACCATGTCAAGGATGCCTGACCTGAAGAAATTCGCCAAAAAACATGGTCTGAAGATCTGCACGATCGCTGACCTGATCGCCTACCGGCTCCAGAAGGACACCCTGGTGCATCGGGCCGCTGAGACCCGATTGCCAACCAGGTACGGGGGGGAATTCAAGGCCATTGTCTATACCAACGAAGTTGATAACTATGAACATCTGGCCCTGGTCAAGGGTAATATCGATCCCGAGGCCGAGATCCTGGTCCGGGTCCATTCCGAGTGTTTGACCGGCGATGTTTTTGGTTCGATGCGTTGTGATTGCGGTGGCCAGCTCCAGGCTGCGATGCGGATGGTCGAGAAGGAGGGGGCCGGGATAATCCTCTATATGCATCAGGAAGGGCGGGGCATCGGTCTGGTCAACAAACTGAAAGCCTACGCCTTGCAGGACGAGGGGTTGGATACGGTCGAGGCCAACAAGAAGCTTGGCTTTAAGGCCGACCTTCGCGATTACGGGCTCGGGGCCCAGATTCTCCGGGACCTCGGGGTTCGCAAGATGAGGCTCTTGACCAATAATCCCAAGAAGATAGTCGGCTTGGAAGGCTATGGTCTCAAAGTCACCGGCCGGATGGCGGTCGAGATTGAACCAGATGCGGAAAATATCAAGTACCTGCAGTGCAAGAAGGATAAAATGGGTCATATGCTCGATCTGATCAAGAGTGGCCCAGGAACTGCTGACAAATAGATAATTTTCTGATATCATTACAAAAAGAACAAATCGGTCGGGATAATAGTGGTCTTTTCCCGGGCAGTGATAGTTAGAGGAGATTGAAATGGCTAAATATATTGACGGTCACCTGAAGGGTGATGGGAAAAAGATCGGTATTATTGTTTCGCGGTTCAATTCATTTATTGCCGAGAAACTGTTGGAAGGTGCCCTTGACACTCTGATCAGGTCAGGGGTATCGGATGACGATATAGAAGTGGCCCGGGTGCCGGGTGCTTATGAAATCCCGCTGGTTGCCCAGAAAATGGCCCGGTCGGATCGCTTTGACGCGATCATTTGTCTGGGTGTGATCATCCGTGGCGCAACCCCCCATTTTGATTTTGTTGCCAATGAAGCGGCCAAGGGCATTGCTCAGGTCAGCATGGACAGCAACTTACCAGTTATGTTCGGGGTTCTGACCACCGACAATATAGAGCAGGCCATCGAAAGGGCCGGTTCAAAAGCCGGCAACAAGGGTTCTGACTGCGCCGTGGC
>CBDVDF010000283.1:0-3566 GCA_965372675.1 uncultured Desulfobacterales bacterium | reverse complement strand
TGTTGGCGAATCTGTTTGAACTCTTCATCGTTAAGAGCTCCCACTTTGTTCAACAATTCATGGGGCCAGACTATCTTGCCAAGATCATGGAAAAGCCCGCAAATGCCGAGCCGCTCTAGAATCTCTTTAGGCAACCCCAGGCCCTTGCCGATATACATTGCCAGGATAGAGACATTTACCGAATGGGCAAAAGTGTAATCGTCATACGCCTTGATCGTACTCATGGTCAACATCATCGGCTGCTCTTGGAGAACAACCTCCTCGACCATGGTCTGAACCATCCGTACAGTCTTTCTGGTCCCGATCCTCTGGCCTGCAGATAATTTCTTGATCACATCCTGAACAGCCCGCATCGTGTATGCATAGACCTTACGGGGAGAGCGCTTGCCAGGGACTTCAATGCCCAGAGACTCACCATCATCACCATCCGCAGCTTTATCTCCGCTTTTCAACGGGGTCACCCAGGACAATCTGGCATCTTCAAGCTGAACGGCCAGCCATTCGGCCGGGGAATCATGACTATTCGCTGCGTTGAGAATCTTGGCGAAATTGATTATATCTGCCATCGGGACAGTAGCCGAAACAGCAGCCAGCTGCAGTCCTGCTAAACCGCGATCATCCAGATATCTGAGCAGGTTACGATTGACATGGTCAGCTTCTTTCCTGAGAAGCAGCTTCTCATCCTGGATATAAAACCGGCCGTTTTCAACTCGCAACTCAAGGGTGTCCGCATCGGCCGACATCCTGGTCACCGAATTGCGAAAATGCTCGACCCCGTCCAGGACCAGCTGATTATTCTCCTGATAGACCTTGATCGCCTGAACAAGACTATACAGATCAGCCAGAAGCTGCTCTCCCGGCAGCAGGCCAGAGTAATTCCTGGTATTTTGTTCTTCCCCTTTATTGGTCATTTCTACTTTTCCAAGCTCTTTATCAGACAAACATCTTCCAGTTAACACCTTGTATTAATTGACAAAAACTAAAAACCTCCCATCTTATACAAGCTCTTCTGGGCCTCATTACGAACCTTGCTCCTGGGATGGGATGAGGCCTGCCGCATAAGCGCGATCGCAGCATCCTGGTCAGCAAGACCCATGATAACCCGAACCAGGCGTAGACCGAGATCCTCTTCGGGCTCGACCAACAATGCGCCAAGCACAGCCATATCCCTGGTGGCAAAAGAAGCTATTATCTCGATCATCAGGCTGCGGGCATTCGGTGATGAGACCTTGTTGATCATGCCAGCAAAAGTCTCTCCAGCCTTGGGCGGCAGAAGTCTCAAGACACGGGTGAAGTTTTTTACCACTGTAGGATCAAGAGTAGAAAGCTGGTGCCAGACGGGGATAAGGGTGGTCAGAACCTCCGGTTTGACAAGGTCTTCATAAAACTTGTCAAATATCTCATGGGCCCATTCTTTTGTACCATTATGGGCTTCCTGGATCTTTTTCATGTTACCAAGCAGGAGAAAAGATGCCCCGAAATCCTTGTTGATCAGACTTATCCTGAATTCTTCCTTCAAGGATTTGATTATCGACTCGAAGAATTCCGGCTCACTTTCGCTGTTAAGAATAAGCAGCATCAAACCGATGACGTCTTCCCTACTTTCCTGCTCGACACATTCCTGAATATCCTTTTTGAGAATTTCTTTCTCTTCAGGATCAAGATGCCAGAGTGCCTCCCCGGAAGCAACCCGGGAAACACTCAGGTCCTTAAACTTGGCATCATCTTTATCTGGCCGAATAGACTCCCAGCTGTCTCCCTGGCTGCTCTCCCGTTCCTCCATCTCCTGTTCTAATTCCGACCCCCCGGTAGTCTGGCCGGCAAGATCGAAAACAGAAAAATCAAGGACCGGTTCAACATCCCAGAGGTCATCACTGGCCAGATAAAGGATATGGGGCAGATCTTCACGCCAGAGGGCCGAAACAAGATCGTCTTCAGGCTCATCCGGCATTACCCGATAATGATTGAATAACCTGAAAAAACTCTCAAGTTCCTGAATCTCGAGTCCATCCGCGAACTGGATCCACCTGATCCCATCGCGATACAAAACATAAGCCGGGTTTTCATCAGAGGGGTCCCCGTCGAAAACGACAATCTCCTCATAAATGAGGCTGGTTTTCTCGATCCCGAAACCGAGATCTTCAAATTGACCGGTAAAGTTAAGGATGGACTTGTGGATAGATTCAAGCAGGTTGGCTGTGCTGGTGTGTTCGGGGGGAAAAAGACCGTAATTTCGCAGGGCTGCCATCAGAGCGGCAATAACCCCTTCGGCTGCTTTGACTTCAGCTACTGAAGGAGGATCAATAAAACTTCCGGGACCTGAATCCTGGGAATCCGTCATATTAATTCCTGGCACCCTGATCTTACTCTCTCTATAAAAACCCTCTAGTCAGAGTAATACATTTAATACTAAATAAACAATTTTTTTAGCTCCAAGAGGCTACGCTGCCGCGATCAATACATTTCATATCTGGCCAGAACCCCATCTAACCCACCGTTTTTTAAAGGTTTTTTAAGAGAAGGACGAAGACCGATCATTTTCAGCATCTCCCGACGTCCGAAATAAAGATAGACATCAGAACCCCGACAGTGATGTTTCAGAAAAGAGCCCAGCTCCTTCAAAAGAGGTGCTGTGGCGTCACGGTTGCCCATCCTGATCCCGTAGGGGGGATTACAGACGATCACTGAATTTTCAATATTCTCGCCTTCGGCGAAAGGTTGCCGTCGGACCACAACATCCTGGCCATTGGGCAACAGGTTCAGGTTGGAACGTGCCGCCTTGGCCGCTTCTTTGGAGATATCTGCACCCGAGATCAGGCCATCAGGCATTTCCCGGATGCCACTATCTATCTTTCTGCGTAGCTTCTGCCAGCTGTGCTGGTCGAAATCAGGTAGTTTCTCAAAACCGAACTTACGGCGCAGGTAACCGGCCGGGATCCGACAATGGCTCATCAGCGCCTCACAAAGCAAGGTGCCGGAGCCGCACATCGGATCAACCAGAGGCCTGTCTCCCTGCCAGCCGCTCAAACGGATGATCGCCGCCGCCAGGGTCTCCTGCATAGAAGCTGAAACCGGATGCTGCCGATAACCTCGGCGGTGCAGGGCCCCGCCGGAGATATCAATACTGATCACCGCCCGATTGTTGTCGATGTGCAGATTGAGCCTCAGGTCCGGGTCATGCCGATCCACATCGGGACGACGGCCGAACTTGTCTCTGAAACCGTCAACGATCGCATCCTTCAGACACAGAGCCGCGTATTGTGAATGGTTGATCCGGCTGTGGGCAACGGTGGCCGAGATCGCAAAGCTATCGCCCTCACCGATCAAGACCTCCCATGGTATCTGACGGGCGGTTTTATAAAGATATTTCGGGCTGTGACAATCAAAATAGATCAGCGGAGCCAGGATCCTGCTGCAAAGACGGCTCTGATAAACGATGCTGCAGACCGTTTCCAGTTCAGCACTGAAATGAATCCCCCGGAAAACCGTCTCCGGGTCCTTTGCTCCCAGAGCCGTCAGCTCTGCGGCGCCTTCTTCCTCAAGACCGTCTGCGATCTGGGCAAAAA
>CBDVDF010000282.1:0-3568 GCA_965372675.1 uncultured Desulfobacterales bacterium | reverse complement strand
GCGATCCTCTTTTCCGATATTCTGGTACCCCTGGAGAAGATGGGTGCCCACCTTGAATTCCAGGAAAAGAAAGGCCCGGTGTTTCCCTCGCCGATCCGCGATCAGGCCGCAGTCGATGCCCTGGGTATTCCTGATCCCGAAGATGATCTTGGTTATGTTATGGATACCATCCGGATCCTTCGCAAGGAATTGGCCGACCGGGTGCCGCTGATCGGTTTTTCCGGAGCGCCGTTTACCCTGGCCACCTACCTGATCGAGGGTGGTTCCTCGAAGAATTATTATCAGACCAAGAAGATGATGTATGAAGCGCCGGAGCTTTATGGCAACCTGCTCGACAAGATCACCGATTGCACCATTGAATATCTCAAGGGCCAGGTGGTAGCCGGGGCTCAGGCCCTGCAGGTTTTTGATTCCTGGGCTGGTGTTCTCGCTCCCCGTGATTACGCCGAGTTTGCTTTTCCCTATGTCAAAAGGATCATTACCGCCCTCAAAGAGGTAACCGATATCCCTCTGATCTATTTTGCCAACAACGGCGCGACCCTGCTCGACCAGACGATCAACTGTGGTGCCGATGTCCTCGGTTTCGACTGGCGGATCAACCTGGATGAAGTGGTGAACCGGGTCGGTCAGAAGGTCTCGATCCAGGGTAATATGGATCCCATCGCCCTGTTCCTGCCCGAAGATAAACTGGCAGATCGGGTCAGAACAGTCCTGACCCAGGCCAAAGGCGCCCGCGGTCATGTCTTTAACCTTGGGCATGGCATTATCCCGGAGACCTCTCCGGACCAGGCAAAACTGGCAGTAGAACTGGTCCACAGCATCAGCAAGGAACTGCAGGCATGATCCCAACGGTAGCGGCATGTTTCCAGCTGATGGACTGCTATCGGATGCTGGACAATATCAGAGACCACTCGATAATTGTTGCGCGGCTGTCGGCTGTGCTGGCCGAGGAATGCGTTCGGGCCGGGGTGGAAGTTTCCGTCCCCCTGACCATTACGGCGGCGCTGCTGCATGATATCGGCAAAACTGCCTGTCTGAATAACGATCATGATCATGCCGTTCTGGGGCGCGAGATCTGCCTGGAGCATGGTTTCACTGAACTAGCCGGGATCGTTGCCGAGCATGTTTATTATCAAAACGGTTCCCTGCCGACTATTACCGAAAAAGAGATCGTCTATTACGCCGACAAGCGGGTAAATCACGACAAGATCGTCAGCCTGGTCGTTCGGGAAGAATATATTCTGGAACGATACGGTAATAATGATCCGATCCGGCTGGAGGCGATCGGCAAGAACTGTCGGAAATGGCAAGAGGTGGAGGAGTCGCTGTTTACCGTGCTGCCTTTTTCGGTCGCTGAGCTTGCTTCTCGTATTGATCCGGACCCCGCCACCTGTGATATGTACCTGGAAGTTATTCCCGAGGTGGTTGACCGGGTTAGCGGCGTTTCTCCATCATAAAGAAAATAAAACCAGTTGCTGAAATGTTCGTGAGAAATGCGGCCTGGATGAGCTGATGACTGTTAATTTGGAAAATAAACAAACGATCGGAGTTGTCCTGCTTAATCTCGGGGGGCCGGAGAAACTGGCAGATGTTGAGCCGTTCCTCTTCAACCTCTTTTCCGACCGCCAGATCATCCGGCTCGGACCCTGGTTCATGCAGAAATTTATTGCCCGGCGGATCGCCAAGAAACGGGCGCCGATCAGTATGGAATCATACAAACTGATCGGCGGTGGTTCACCCCTGAAAAAAACCACCACTGCCCAGGGCGCCGCCCTTGAGAAAATGCTCTCGGAGCAAGGCAGTTTTAAAGTGACGATGGCCATGCGCTACTGGTCGCCATTTGCCGATGAAACCCTGGCTGAACTTTCCGGCCAAGGTATCAGCCGATTGGTGGCCCTTACTCTCTATCCCCATTATTCGATTGCCACTTCCGGTTCATCCATTGACGATCTCAAAGAGGCGGCGGCAAGATCATCTGAAGATTTTGAGATCGCCGAAATTGATTCCTGGCCTGATCAGGAAGATTATGTCGCCTGCCTGGCTGAAAATATCAAGGCCGGTATGCAGCAGTTCGGGGCAGAGCCGGTGCAGCTGGTCTATAGCGCTCACAGTCTGCCGGTGAAATTTATCGAGGAAGGCGACCCTTATCTTACGCACATGGACCGGACAATTAAAGCCCTGGAAGCCCGCACCGGCGTCAAAGGCAAGTTGTGTTTCCAGAGCCGCAGCGGCCCGGTTGAATGGCTCGCCCCGTCAACTCCGGAGACGATCAAGCAGCTGGCGGCCAACGGCTGCCGGAACATTCTGATGGTACCGATAAGTTTTGTCTCCGACCATGTTGAAACCCTCTACGAAATCGATATCCTCTATCGGGATCAAGCCAAAGATCTGGGGATTCGGCTGGAGAGGGTTGAATCGCTTAATGTCCAGGCCCGTTTTATTCAAGGGTTGGAAAAACTGGTGCTCGAGGCCTGCCGCCAGAAAAGCTGGCTGTAAAGGTAAACGAACCGCAGAATGTCGAACAGAGAATATAGAATTTCGAAGTTTTTCTTTTACTTCATGCTGTTCTAAATTCCTCGGAGTCTACGCTTACCTGTTCGTTATTAGGTATTCGCTGTAAAAATGTGAGCCTTTGAATCAACGTGATTGAGCTGTACTTGTCTATAAACCGGAGTGGTTCCGGCGAATTTTTTGTTTTATGAACAATGGATAACGGAGTGTACAGATGATCTATTCTCCAGAAGTAGAAGAGATGTGCCCCATTGCCCAGGGGGCCAGGCACGAACCGGCCCCGATCCCCCAGGAAGGGAAGTGGACCCGGTCAAAAGAGGTCACTGACATCAGTGGTTTCAGTCACGGAGTTGGCACCTGCGCTCCGCATCAGGGCGCCTGCAAACTGTCGTTAAATGTCAAGGAAGGCATTATTGCCGAGGCCCTGATCGAGACGGTTGGTTGTACCGGCATGACCCATTCGGCGGCAATGGCCTCCGAGATCCTGCCGGGACGGACTATCCTTGAGGCCCTTAACACCGATCTGGTCTGTGACGCGATCAACGATGCGATGAAGAAGATCTTTCTGCAATTGGTCTATGGCCGCAGTCAGACCGCCTTCTCCGAGGGTGGCCTGCCGGTCGGCGCCGGTCTGGAAGATCTTGGTAAAGGTTTGCGCAGTGTCACCGGCACCATGTACGGCACGGTTAAGAAAGGTCCCCGTTACCTGGAAATGGTCGAGGGTTACATCAAGGAACTGGCCCTCGATAAGGATGATGAGATCATCGGTTACAGTTTTATCAATATCGGGGTGATGATGGATGGTATCAAGAAAGGGGTCGATCCAGCCGAGGCTATTGAAAAGGCTTCCGGCACCTATGGTCGTTTCGACGAGGCCGTAAAAACCGTTGACCCGCGGCACGAGTAGGGGAGGAGAGACGACAATGGCATTATTTGAAAGTTATGAGAGAAGGATCGAGCAGATCACCCCGGTCCTTGAGAAATATGGCATGAAAACTCTGGCGGAGGCGCAGGAAGTCTGCGAAGCGGCCGGGGTGGATGTTTATAAACTGGTCAA
>CBDVDF010000281.1:0-3580 GCA_965372675.1 uncultured Desulfobacterales bacterium | reverse complement strand
TCGCCTGGAAAAGCGAATCCGAGGAAGAGTTCTGGTGGTGTATCGAGCAGACCATCTTCGGACCGGACGGCTGGACACCCAACATGATCCTCGACGATGGCGGAGACCTGACCCAGATCATGCACGAAAAATATCCGAAGATGATGAAGGATATCCGCGGCATCAGTGAAGAGACCACCACTGGTGTGCATCGCCTCAATGAAATGATGGAAGAAGGGTCACTGATGGCCCCGGCTTTCAACGTCAATGATTCCGTTACCAAATCCAAGTTCGACAACCTCTATGGTTGCCGCGAGTCATTGCTGGACGGGATCAAGCGAGCCACCGATGTCATGATCGCCGGCAAGGTTGCCGTGGTCTGCGGCTACGGCGATGTCGGTAAGGGTTGTGCCCAGGCCTTCCGTGGTATGGGTGCCCAGGTAATTGTCACCGAGATCGACCCGATCTGTGCCCTGCAGGCCGCCATGGAAGGCTATCGGGTAATGACCATGGAGCAGGCCGCCGCCCTTGGTGATATCTTTGTGACCTGCACCGGTAACCTCTGCGTTATCGATCGCAGCCACATGGAGCAGATGAAAGACCAGACCATCATCTGCAATATCGGTCATTTTGACAGTGAAATAGACATTGCCGCCCTCAAGGACCTGCAGTGGGAAAACATCAAGCCCCAAGTTGATCACGTTATCTTCCCGGACGGCAACCGAATTATTGTTCTCGCTGAAGGAAGACTGGTTAATCTTGGTTGCGCCACCGGTCATCCCAGCTTCGTAATGAGCAACTCCTTCACCAATCAGGTCATGGCCCAGATCGAACTCTGGCAGAAGCCCGAGCAATACGAGAACAAGGTCTACTTCCTGCCCAAGAATCTGGATGAAAAGGTGGCATTACTACACCTGAAGAAGGTCGGTGCCAACCTCACCACCCTGACCAAAGAGCAGGCCGATTATATCGGTGTCAAGGTGGAAGGTCCCTACAAACCGGAGTATTACCGCTATTAGATGAGTGATTTTATAGATGTTTGACCGGAGGCCTCGCAAGAGGCCTCTTTTTTTATAACAACGGTCAAACTCTTTTTCTCGAGATCAGATCTTCGTGACGTCGTTGTTGAAAAATTAGCCTGGAAAAACTATGCTGGCGATTCGATTAATGATCAATCTTTCAACTTAGCAGAAAAAGAAGGGCCTAAAGATGCAGTTACCCAAAAACCGCTGGTATGCTTTCGCGAGCCATTTTGCTCTCAGCCTGTTGATCTTTTTTGCCCTGCTGCTGGTCATTACCCTCTTGTGGTATCCCGGCGCCCTCTTTTCCGCCGCCGGCGGCTGGCAGGGGATCAGGATCATCATCGGAGTCGATCTGGTGATCGGCCCCCTCCTGACCCTGATCATATACAACACCGCCAAACCACGAAAACTTCTTTACATGGATCTGCTAATCATCGCCCTGATCCAGCTGTCCTGCCTGGCCGCAGGAGTCTTTATCGTTTTTGACGAACGACCGGTGGCAGTGACCTATGTCGACAATAAATTTTATGTCCTGAAAAAAAGTGACTTCATCGGGGCAGGTATAGAAAGCGAATCTCTTGGCTTACCTTTAATGACTCCCAAAATGTTCTATGTCGACCTTTCAGAATTAGCCAGCAGCAAAGAGGACGAGGAAACTATTGCCGCTCTCCATAAAATGGTCGGTAAACATCTGCTGTTCAGGACCGATCTCTACCAACCGATCCCGAAAGACCAAGCCAAGCTGGAAGAGGTCTTCCGCTATAACCAGCAGCCGCGCCATCCCGACCACCGACAGAGCTGTGTCTCGGTTGAGATCCTCACTGCTTACCATGCCGGAGTAGTCTGTTACGATCGGCAAAATCACCGACTCAGCTCTTTTATCGACACGGAAAGCAAGGTGCCGGCAGCAAACTAACCGCCGACCCGGGCCAGAGAGATGTCTCCAGACAAGACTTCGTGAACCGTCCCCTGATCATCCCTGATCAATAACTGCCCGGAGCGATCGGGACCCAGCGACACTCCCTTAACAATATCACCGCTCTGGGTAAGCCAAGAAAGTTGCCGGCCCAGGGTGGCATCACGTTGACGCCATTCTTCAAGGATCATCATAAAACCCTCTTTCTCAAAGCGTTCAACGATCTTCTTGATCTCGACCACTATGGCAGCCAAGATCTCGCCACGGGGGTATTCACGCCCGGCATAGACCGAAAGGGAAGCAGCCTTGCCCTGCAGTTCAGCCGGGAAAGCACTCTGCGGCGTATTGATATTGAGGCCGACCCCGAGCACCACGGCCGGACGACTATTCTCATTCTGCAGATCAGCCACTTCGCTTAAAATACCACCCAACTTGCGGCCACCCAGAAGTATATCGTTTGGCCACTTGATAAGCGGGTTAAGTCCGGAGACTTTTTCGATGGCTAAACATACCGCCAGCCCGGCGGCCAGAGTGATTTTCGGCAGATCTTCGGGCTCGAGCTGCGGCCGGAGGATCATCGAAAAATAGAGGCCGCTGCCCGACGGCGACAACCAACTCCTGCCCAAGCGACCCCGACCCGCGGTCTGGCTTTCCGCCACCACCAGTGTATAGGCCGTTGCCCCGCCGTCGGCCAGGCCGATGGCGACTTCATTGGTTGAGCCGGTCTCAGTCAGCAGCAGGACAGGGTCCCCAGCCAGCACCCCGCAGTCCACCATCTTCAGCCATAACGGGTCTGAGGTCAATTATCGTCCCCCACGTTTCTTAAAGGATCGGCCCAACCCTTCGACAGATAATCCATGGCACCGTAATTGGTTCGGTCCAGATGCAGGGGCGTAATTGATATATATCCGGCCAAAACGGCCTGGGCATCGGTATCATCCCCCTCATCCCAAACCGGCGTGCCACCGCCGATCCAGAAATGGCCCCGACCCCACGGATCACTTGTCTCCTTGATCGCCCCTTCATAGCGGCGGCGGCCCTGCCGGGTGAATTTCAGGCCGGCTATTTTTGCCTCTTTCCCAGGCGGGACATTGACATTAAGCAGGGTATCCGGCGGTAGTCCCCTGCTGAGAATTATCCGGGCCAGGCGGGCAGCAAAGCGGGCGGCTGGACCATATTCGTACGGCTCCTCTCCGGCCAGGGAGACGGCGAAAGAAGGGATTCCCAGCATGGTCCCCTCAATAGCAGCAGAAACCGTGCCTGAATAGCTGATATCATCACAGAGATTCGGGCCGGGGTTGATCCCGGAAACGATCAGCGTCGGAAGCTCCGCCAGGATCTTTCCGAGCGCCAGGATCACACAATCGGTCGGAGTGCCATCCACTGAAAAAACATCCGGATCAAGTTCTTTGACCCTTAACGGCCTCTGCATGGTCAGTGAATGACTGGCGGCGCTGTTGTCCCGATCAGGGGCAACGACTGCCACCCGCCCGACCCGAGCCATTTCTGCGGCCAGAGCTTTGAGCCCGGGCGCTAAAACCCCGTCATCATTGGTCACCAGAATAAGTGGTTGTTCAGCCATATCTTTTCTCTCCGGAAGAGGTCTTTAATCCTTTGTTTTCCAATGCCAAAATATAGCTCCTTTTCTTCTTTTTTACTAATT
>CBDVDF010000280.1:0-3583 GCA_965372675.1 uncultured Desulfobacterales bacterium | reverse complement strand
CGAGAGGGCTTGAGCAGTCCTTCTTCCTCATAGATCCGTAAAGTACGGGGGTGTACATCAAGAAGTTTTGCCGCCACACTGATCGGAAAAATGGGTTTGCCATTATCAACCGTCATATTCTGCTCCCCTTTGCTAAAATATCGTTAGATATAAGCAGAACCCGATTCTCATCAAATCAAGCTCGACACTATAGCACGATAAATCTTTTTTTAAACAAAAAATTATATAGATAAACAGACCGACATTACTATGTCCTTGGTCCGGAAGGTAAGCGGCTTTAAAATAAAGTCTTCAGCTGGATAAAAACAATAATTAAGACAAATAATATCCTCTGCCTTAACTAGCTTACCCCACTTCTCGTCCCGGGCAGCCCATCAAACAACCCGGATAATTTTTTCAGGCAGCCTGATCACCAAGTGGTTTCTGCCACCTGCCCATGACGACCGAACCGACCAGCGCCACGATCCCGAAAGAAAGAACACTCAGGATCAGAGGCAGACCGCTGGCACCGAACAGATCGACCAGGAAAACCTTTATGCAGCCAACTATCGCCAAGCCGACCGCGATCCATACCAGTTCCAGGTTATGGGTCTTACTGCCGAAGATCAACAAGACAATGGCAGCGATGTTGATCAGGATGGAACGCGCACATTTGATCGTATTGAGCGGATCGGCCATGGCCTGGACAGCGAACATTTCAATAGCCATAGCGAAAAAGAAATAGAAGCCGGCCAGACTGACCATCAGCAGTGAAACCGCCATATAATCACCGCCATCTACCTTGGTGAGCAAGGAGTCCGGAGGCGGATTAGCTCGACACCAACGGAACTGCAACAAGCCAATGACCGCCAGGACTGCGGCAGCGACCAGCGAAGCCTCGGGCGAAGAGGTCTTGGCGATCACAAAAACTCCCAGCATCATTGCGAGCCAGAAAGTAAAGAGTTGATAAATATAGGCGATCACCCTGATCACCGCGCTATCGCAGCGGCCGGATAATCTCAGCAGACCATAGGCGGCCAGGGACCAGAAAGGCACTGACCAGGCAATACTGCCGATCATCACCGGCAATCCCATGGCCAGCATTAATGTCCCAGCCAAAAAACTGCCACCCACCGCCGCGCAACGGCCCGGGTCGTTGACCGAAAGCCGCCAGCCGATCGCGAAATGGCCAAAGCTTATCATCAGGGCCAGAAGTCCCAGCAACCAGCCGGTCTGCCAGTAGTTATGCAAAATGACATTGCCGACCAGGAAGAGCAGCAACATATTGAAGGTCGGGATCACCGCGTCATAGACGGTAAGTTTATCTTCACTGAAGTACCTTCTCAGGTAGGTCATGAAATAAAGGCTCCCGAAACAGACCAGAAAGGGCAATAACCAGTTGATGTAGACATAATCCGGTATTGCTTCCCCCCTGCTCACCGGCATATACACCTTGAAGGCCCACAAGGCCCATAAAAGAAGGGTAAGCATGGTTACCGGCCATTTCAGCTTGGGGCTCACCTGGCGCTCGGAAGCAATAATAACCACCCAGTTGGCGGCCAGGAAAAGAAGCGCACTCAAGGGGAAATTGATCTTCGGAAAACCGATAGCAAGACTGGAGATCATTACCCCAAGGATACTTACCGCCAGGAGCTTGGCGACCCGGTACCTGATCGCCACCACTGAGGAGCTGACCAGGGCCGCAAAGAGGATGGCATAAGCAACCCCGGTTGAAATGGCCCCGAAACGGCCGGTACCTTCGAAAACTATCGAGAACAGCAGCAGAAAACCGCAGATCGAAAAGACATTGGCCATCTGCCGACCGGTAATATAAAAAACACAGCCGACAATGGCCAGAACACTGACATAGCCAAGACCCAAAAGGGATCCGACCGTAACATTCACGTAACCGTAATCTGTGACGGTACGGAACAAAAGAGCAAAGACCAGGATAAAGCAGACGGCCGCCATTTTCTGGAGAAGGGCACCCTTGCTAAGCCAATCGCCCAGGCCTTCAGCTGGCTCCATATTAACAAACGGTTCGGCCGAAACTTCCCCTGTTTCAGCAACTGCGACTATCCCCTGGCCTGCTTCAAGGAAAGCGAGACGCCCGGTGAGATCTTCCATCCTGGCTTCAAGAAAGTTGATCTTTGTCAATACTACCGAAAAATCCCCCGGATTATCGTCACCTGTCAAACCCATTTAACAACCTGTAGATCAACCGCATTTATTTGCGTTTTATCGAACCGATCGATATCCTTACCAATAGCTATGGGCGAAAAACCTTAACTATAGGAAGGATAGCAACGCCTGAATCAGGAAATGATAGGAAAGCAAAAATCAATGTTGCTTCGCATACCACAATGTGGTATTGATACTATCAATATGAATTTTCGTTGTCAACAGCAAATTCTCTTGACAACACCTTACTAAATCATCTGTACATTATATAAAGATCGGGTAGTAACCCGGCATAGCCGGTGACCATATTCTGTCAGAATAAATTGCAGGAGGAGGCTTTTTTTATGAAGAATCATGTTCTGCGGCCCTTATGGGTTGCTCTGCTAGTCATTGCCTTGACCCTGGTGGCCAGGCATTTGACGGTCCCGGATGATTTCGGAGTGCAAGGCGAAAGTTTTACTTACAACTATCACCGCCTGAGCAATGTCGATGAATGGCAGGATTTCAAGGTCAAGTATAAGGGCAGCGAATACTGCCAGGAGTGCCACGAAGAAAACGCTGCCGACAACAGTTCTTCCAAACACCGGATCATCCAGTGCGAGAACTGTCATGGCCCGGCCATTGATCATCCTGATGAGCCGGAGGCACTAAGCATCGATACCAGCCGTGACCTCTGTCTCCGCTGCCATACTTACCTGGCCTATCCGGGCAGTCAGCGCGAACGGATCAAGGGGATCGATCCAGAAGAACATAACGCCGGAGACGACTGCATTGACTGTCACAATCCGCACAAACCGGACTTGGAGGAGGGTTCATGAGCTGCTCACGAAGAAAACTACTTAAATCGGCCCTGAGCACGACCGTGGCGGCCTCCCTGCCGATTTCGGCCTTCAGGTTCCTCAGCCCGGCGGAATGCAAAGCCGCTACCGGCAAAGAGGGTACCAGATGGGGCTTTCTGGTCGACACCAATAAATGCGTCGGCTGCGGCTTTTGTGTTAAGGCCTGCAAGAAAGAAAACGAAATCCCTTACGATGCCCCGGTCACCAGGACCTGGGTCGAGCGCTACGTAGTGACCAAGGACAACAAAACCCATATCGATTCACCGATGGCCGGCCGCGACGGTTTCACCAGCCCGAAGATCAGGGGCGAGGAGATCAAAGCCGAAGATATCGCCAAGGCATTTTTCGTCCCCAAGCTTTGTAATCAATGCGAGAAACCCGCCTGCGTCCAGGTCTGCCCGGTCGGCGCGACCTACCAGACCGGAGACGGGGTAGTACTGGTCGATCGCACCTGGTGTATCGGCTGCGGCTACTGCATCATGGCCTGTCCATACGGGGTCAGGTTCTTCCATCCGGTCCACAAGGTCGCCGAGAAATGCACCTTCTGCTACCACCGGATAAGCAAGGGTTTAAACCCAGCCTGT